>JAPHTU010000253.1 GCA_026196145.1 Gammaproteobacteria bacterium | reverse complement strand
GCGTACCTTCTGCCGTTGTCTGTGCAAAGATATCGGCGACTACAGCCTCGGACAGCTGTGCCAGCCATGCCATGGATTCCAGCAACTGTCGCACATCATGATCATCACTGGTTTCCTTTACCATCACCTTCCAGGCTTCATCGGCATGGGCAAAGTCATCGCTGGCCGGATCCAGTAGCGCAGTTGCAAAATTGTCTATCAATTCAATTTCCCTTGGCCAGTCACGCATGGGTACCGGTAGTGCAGGGGAAAGCTTTTCCTGCAGGGTATTCAGCAGATAGACAACGACATCCTGGTTTGCCGGTTTCTGTAACACGGTATAGGCCGTATGCAAATAGCCCTGACCTTCACCGCTCAGCAATAACAGCAACATATCTACATAGCGATTACCCTGCATCCCGGAAAGTTGCTGAACAACTTTCTCGTAGAACTCATGCGCCGGTTTATCATGTGGCATGACATCCAGCACCGATTGCAAGAACCCTACCAGGTAAACGTTCTTACGTTGGCTGGTGCGCCATAGTTTGGCTTGCTTTTCTTCATCAATTAAACCTGGCTGCAGCATTAAACGAACTGAATCGATGATGGGCCTGGGTTCTGTTTCGAAGGCAAGGTGCTCAAACAGGTGTTCTGCCAGCACCGGCCCCAGATCGCTTTCAACAATCACCTGCTTTTCCAACATACGGCGTGCGTTCTCCGACTCAGGCATGCACCACCAGGCACAATGGGCGATATCCGGCGTGAGGCCCTTTGCATGAACAACGGCCATCACCGCCTCGGGCTCACCCAGCATCAGCAGCTGTTGCAGGTTTTCATCACTGGCCTGCCCCATGCGTGTCCAGCGACTGATAAACACGGGATAACCGCCCGGAGAACCAAACACATGACCGGAAAGAAACTCACGAACCAGCTTGATGTATTGCTCATCACGACAACCGGGATTGAGATCTACGCGCGCCTCACCATCCCCGGTTAATCCAAATACCTGCATACGGTTTTCATCGATACGCACGGCACGCACATCCTGCGCCATCATGACATTGAGTCTGAGTAAGTCTTCGCCAGAGAGTTGCATATAGCTAGTTGAGTTGTATCCGCTGACCCCATGGTACCGGAGATTTTCCTTTCACAAGCCAGATTACAGGATAGGAGGGCTCAAGTTCCGGGAAACTGCCCTGTGCATCGGTAAAATAAACCAGCAGGTCAGGTGGCTGATCACCGCTATTGACCCATTCAATCGCCGGACAGAAATCAGTTCCACCACCGCCCTGAAAATCTTCAGGCATGGTCATTTCCTCCCAGGTTTCGTAAATCCATGGGCCGTTTTCCGCCATCTGCGCATCACAGGCATGCAGGGTCACACGTGCGCGCATCTGCCCCTTGATCGCATTGATCTCGCTGACAAAACTAGTCATTTCATCGTCAACGATGGAACCACTGGTATCAACAATAACCGTCAGGCTGATCTGCGAGCTGCGCAGGCTGGGATAGATTGCCCCGCCTGCCTCACGACGTGAAGATGGCCGGGTAAAACTGTAGTCATCACGTGCTACTGCAGTCATATAGCGTGCCAGCAGCATGCGCCAGGGTAGCTGTGGCTGTAGCAGGTGATCGACCATGCGCGCCATGCCGCCACCCAGCTTGCCGGCCTGCATGGCAGTTTGTGCTGCGCCCGCCATCCGTTGTTGCCATTGCACTGCGAGGTCTTCCTTTTCACCTTCCTTTAACGGCGGTGGCGGTGCGTTACCCTCACCGACATTTTGTTCCGCCTCTGATTTCGCGCCTGAGCCTTCACCGCCGCCCTGTGAACCGGATGATGATTCTTTATCCTCTTCAGCATTCTGCTGCTCCTGTTGCTGCTGCTTCTGGATGTCCTTTTCATCCAGCCCGGAGTCACTGGACTGGCTGTTATCATCATCACTACCCGAATCCTGGTCATAAAGATGCTGATCCAGCGGATCCTGGTCCAGCTGATCATCAATTAACGGGTAGATTTCCTCGGCCGTCATGCCCTCATATTCCTTGAGGTGTAATGCATCCGGCGGTGCTGTCAAGCCATCATTGATCAACAAGGCATTAATGGCAAAATCACAGGCGATGTCCCAGCGATGTTTCTCACGATGTTGGCGCCTGGCAAAGTGTAGCAATGCACAGTGGAGGGCATCATGTGCCAACATGAATTGCGTCTGCTCCAGTGACAGTGCTTCGATATATTCCCGGTTATAGAAAAACGACTTCGCATCCGTGCCCGTCGTCTTGCACCAGTCCGTCGCATCCACCATTGGCAAGCGTAAAACCAACGCCCCCAGAAAAGGTCGGTCCAGTATTAACTTGGTTCGTGCGGCGCTAAGTTTGGTTTCTATGGACTTAGACATTGCTTGTTACGAAGGCGCGGGATACAGGATTAAGCTTAGTACAGATGTATCACACTGAATCACTGTATGTATTCGGCTGCATTCAGGAATACAGCATCACGTCCGCTATTTTTTTGGCCCACTGTGAAAACTCGGGCACAGCAAATAACGGCTCACCAATGGCGCGGTGCATATCAGAGACCAGCATGACACCCATTTCTTTCTGCGGAAAACTGCTCGCGTAATTGAGTATATGACCAAATACCTGGGCCGCATTGTCACTATCCTTGGCGCGTATGGCTCGTCCCACCAGCGCTGTAGCAACGGCGTATTGCAAATCAATCTCTTTCGGCACTGCAACGTCTTCACCGGCTATGATCGCATCAATGTCAGGAAGATTGTCGAGATTATCGACAAAGGCCTTCAACTCTATACCTGCAGCAGGGCCCACGCAGGCCTGTAGTGTGCCGACCAGCAAATCCGAAGAATCGTGGAATTTTTGCAATGCGCGATGGCTAAACTCCCATGATCGAGGTGAAGGAAAGGCCACCGGATTGTGCGCCGGATCAAAATCAAATAATAACTCTGGTCGAAAACGCAAAAAGGCAATGACACGCTCGTCAATCTGGTTACTCCAGGCCCAGGCGACCCAGTCATCAAGGTTTACATCAAACTCATAATGCGAGAACCGGTTCGCCAGTGGTGCTGGCATCGTATAGGTGACACCACGATCGCCCTGGCGGTTACCTGCAGCAAAAATAACCCAGCCTTCGGGCACTTCATATTCACCCAGTCGTCGATCAAGGATTAACTGGTAGGCTGCAGCCGAAACGGTCGGCGGTGCAGAGGTAATCTCATCGAGGAACAATACGCCCTTCTCACCATGGCGTTTTTCATTGGGTAATAACGAAGGTACTGCCCACTCAACCGAATCTTCAACCCGAAAGGGGATGCCTCGCAAATCAGATGGCTCCATCTGTGAAAGACGGATATCAATCACCTTAACGTTGTTTTCCAGTGCAATCTGGCTGATCAATTGGGATTTCCCCACGCCAGGCGCGCCCCATAACATGACCGGCGTATGGTGACCATGTTCGGCGCTTTCGAATTCCTGGTTTAATACTTTATGTAATTGAACTGGACGCATATTGGTAATCTGTTGACTGCAGGCTTGTTTACTCGATCACTATTATTTCGACTTCTTTTTGGCGTGACTGGGGTCATTCGGATTATCAAAGATAAAACGATGGTCACCCGGCTCAATTTCCACATAGTCCAGTATAGTGCCCTCAAGTATCGGATGATCCTCTGCTGCAACAACAATCGTCACGCTACCGGCAGCGTCCTGGCTATCACCCTCTTTGATACCTTCGTCATCAAATCCCATCTTGTAATCCAGACCACCCTCCGGGGTCCGGACAGCCGCTATACGCAGGGGAATATCCTTGGCCCCGGATTCCTTGGCGGCGGTTTCAACCATAATTCTGGCGGCATCTGTCACTTCTATAATCATATCTATACCCTGTTCTTGCATGCTTTAATAAATTCAATAAATTCCATAACCCAGTGCTTGCTCGCAGCATCACGCAAATGCGAGTAACTGGCCAGTGTGTTTTTATACACTATGCCGTCTTTGCTATTACCTATACCCTGCCCCCTAACAACTTCATAGGCATACTCTAGCTCGTCACTGATATTTTCCAGGCTCGAGTGATGAAACTCATGCGCCGGAACGACACGGCCAGGTTCTTTCACCCATGGGTGTTGCGCTGTCTCTTTCAGCTTTACGTAACCACGCCCCTGCGGATGATCATGCATCACCACATCGGCTGGCAATGCGCCTGTCATAGGCAGGGTTTTGCCCTGAAATGCAATCTGCCGGCAAAGATACATCAAGCCGCCGCATTCTGCATATACCGGGAGATTATTATCCACCGCCTCACTGATGCGCTCACGCATGACCTGGTTGGCGCTAAGTGCCTGCATATGCATTTCGGGGAAACCGCCACCAATAAACAGGCCATCCACTTCGGGCAATACCTCATCCCTGGTTAAATCAATAGGAACCAGTTCTGCGCCTGCCTGCTCAAAAGCCTGCAGGTCATCCTGATAATAAAACCCGAATGCAGAATCCTGCGCAATACCAATACGCAAGTCCAGATCCGCTTTATTAACCGGGCCCGGCTTTGGGCTTGTAGAGCTGATGTCCAGCAGTCTGATAAGGGCATCTACATCTACCTGCCGTTCAATATGCTGACGCAACATATCAATCTTGTTGGCGGAAAATTCATACTCATTACTGGGCACCAGGCCAAGGTGCCTTTCATCAATAAACAAATCCGGGTGGCGATGTACGGCTCCCAATACCGGCAGATTCGTGTATTCCTCCAGCGCTGCGCGTAGCTTTCTCTCATGTCGATCACTCGCCACCTTGCTCAGAATAACACCCAGGATATTGATATCCGGATCAAACTGCTGGTAACCCAGCACGAGTGGCGCAACGCCGCGAGTTATACCCTGTACATCAACCACCAGGATAACCGGCACATCCAGCTGTTTGGCCAATGCGGCATTACAGTCGCTTCCATGTGGATCGACACCATCGAAAAGACCCTTGTTACCCTCGATAAAACGAATATCCGCATCCTCAAATCGATTCCATAGCGCATCGATCTCATCTGTTGACTGGGTATTAAAATCGAGATTGAAACATGGCCTGTGACTCGCCTTTGTCAACCAGAGCGGGTCGATATAGTCAGGGCCTTTCTTGTAGGGTTGCAGCTGATATCCACGCTGCTGCAATGCGGCACACAGGCCGATGCTGATGGTCGTCTTGCCCGATGATTTATGGGCTGCAGAAATTAGAACGCGGGACATAGTCTATGCCCCACGATCAATATAGAGGGGGAAGTCAGTAAAGCCGGCTTATGCAGCGGCCTCAGCAGACTCGGCAACATAATGAGGATCAACAACTTCGTCAGCCAGACTCTGGGGCAGAAAACGCAGCACGGTGACACCAATGACAACCATAATCAGTGCAACACCAAAACCCATACCAAAGCCGAGTACAATTTCAGGGAACGAGGCTGAATAGGCTGCGGGGACGCCGTCCATGAATCCACTACTAATCACTTCCATACCGGGGAAGACTTCCAGCGGGAAGGCCTGACCGCCAATAATGATGACATACATCTGCGCAAGCCCGCCAATAATCACCAGTGCAGAGGCTATTCCAATCATCAGTCGCTGCTTGCTCAGTGAAGTAAACAGGATTGCCAAAGGCACAACAGAACCAAGCAGGATCTGTAACCACCAGAAGACAGCCGAATACTGACCACCACCGTTACTGCCCAGCAGAATGAATGCCTCAACACTATGGTGCTCGGCCGCATACAGGTTCGTTAGATGATAGGCCAGCACAAAATACAGCACGGCACTCACAAAAACGGATAACAGATTTTTCAGTCTACGCAGTACAGAATCGCCCAGTTCACGACCGGTCCATTTATAAGCCGCCATCAGCACCAGGATGTAGATCGCCAAACCTGCAGAGAAAGACATAATGATAAACATAGGCGCCAAAATAGCAGCATCATAGGCCTGACGGGCTACCAGAAAACCAAAGATAGAACCGGTACCGGTGGTCAGGATAAGGCGCCAGATAAAAGCGGCCGTTCCGGCAATCCTGGTGTACTTGTTCATCTTCTTTTCCAGCATCATCCAGACATAGATGCCGACGATGACGAAGAAACCGTTATACAGCAACTGGTTCCAGGCAAAGATAGACTTCAGGTTTAGCTCGGTCATGGCAATGATCAAACGATCGGGACGTCCAAGGTCCAGCACCAGTACGGCCAAACCACCAGCCAGTAGTGCAAGCGACAGCAAGGCAGATAGCGGAGCAAGTGGTTTATAGGCCTTTTTACTGAATACCGAGGCAATTGATGCAACATTCAGGGCACCGGATGCAGCGACAATCAGATATACCGCGAAGATATGCGGCATACCCCAGACAATCTGGTTGGTCATGCCGGTAACATGGTGACCATGATGTTCCATGTACATAGAGGCAGAGAATCCTGCCAGGATCATTGCACCCAATACGCCCAGCAAGGCCCAATAACCAGTGCTCTTACCTTCGATCTGTGTGTATGTTATCGGTTTCATAATTCAAATAATCCTGCAAATCAGATTTGATACAAACGAACTAGATATTGCGGTAACGCACGCCTTGATTAAGACGCAAATCAGCACGTAACTGACGGCTTGGATAATTGTTCAGTTCCCGGGAAACTTCGCTATCGGGGTCATTCAGATCCCCAAAAATCAGGGCATTGTGCGTGCAGGCCTCCACACACGCTGTAGTTCCTTCGCCGGCATCAACCTTATGAACACAGAATGTGCATGATTCAACAGTACCCTTGCCGCGTGGCGCATGATCCCTCTGATCCGTAACATCCTCGTGAATAAACGAGCGAGCCTTGTACGGGCAGGCCATCATGCAATAACGACAGCCAATGCAGATATGCTTGTCGACCAGTACGATCCCGTCGGCACGCTTGAAAGATGCGCCGGTAGGACAGACATCAACACAGGGCGGATGCTCGCAATGCTGACACAGCATGGGAATCCCATATTCCTTGCCGGTCTGCTTATCGCGCAAGGTAACCTTGCGAATCCATTGCGCATCGGTAGCCGGACGGCCTAGCTGATGGACACCGTTCTCCTCGTGACAGGCAGTAACACAATCAGTACAACCGTCTGCACACTTGTTGGCATCAATCAGCATACCCCAACGTACCTTGTCCGTTACAGCCTCGCCCGGATCACGCGATGCCTGAGCAACGTTATACAAGACAACGCCCGGCGCAATAGTCGCAATCGCAGAACCGGTAGCCGCCTTCTTGATAAAAGAACGTCTGGATTGATCAGTCATATTCTCACTCATATCAGTATTCGTTCCTGTTACTGATGCGGGTTAGTCATCGCTGACTTGCGCATTGGATTCTCACCATCGGGTGTCGTGCGGTGGCAACTAAAACAATCGATACTGACCGCCGCGTAGTTATGACAACTTTGACAAAATTGGCCTTCAGCATTGATTGATACAGCCTTATCCTGGTCGTCATAACCAACATGACAGTCAATACAACCCTTTAAGGAATGCTTGGCTGTAATGCCGCGAACACCATTGTGCATGGTCTCATCGCGCTGATGCTGGATAAGATCCATATGCTCACGACGCATCTTTTCTGCAGGTTCAACACATTTCTCGCCAGCAGGCTCGGGATACTTCAGTAAACTGATATCGGCGACATCAGTTGCAATAGCAGCACCACCCGTAAGCAACAGGCCCGCAATCAGCAAATGAGTTAGAAATGTTTTCATCGGGTTTCTCAATTAAAGGCCCATTCCCATATCGATGTAGCCAGTGGGGCAGACGTCGGCACAGATGTGACAACCGACGCACTTGGAATAGTCAGTATCGACATAACGGCCAGTGGTGTAATCAGTTTTCTTGACGCGGAATACCGCATCCTGAGGACAGTAGATGACACAGTTATCACACTCAAAACACAGACCACAGCTCATGCAACGCTTGGCTTCTCCAATTGCATGATCTTCCGGCAAACCGATCAGGCGTTCCTTGAAATGCCCCAGTACTTCGGTTGAAGATGGCACATCTTCATCGCGCTTATAACGAGGTTCGTTATCAAAATGCGCCAGAAAGATCATGTCAGAGGAGATGATTTCATCCGATGAGCGATCTTCATAGTTATGCACAGCGAACGCCGAATCAGAAGTACCACGCAGCCCCTGATCAATAGGGCGAGGACCGTTTTCTGCACTTGGATCATAGTGTCCTGGCGCGTGGTCGGTCTCGACCAGCTTGTCAATCAGGTCAAAATGATGCACATCAACCTTGGGACGTTTTGCAAAGTCCTTCTCGGAAAGATACAAGTCAATATTATCAACAGCAACAGATGCCTGACCAATCGCGGTGGTCAGCAAGTGTGGACGTATAATATCACCGGCAACAAAATGCCCCGGCTTTCCAGGTACCGCATAGTTCTTGTCGGCATCTATCAGATTGCGCTCGTTGGCCATGGCCTCCAGACCTTCCATATCACCGCCCTGACCGATTGCAGAGACAATCAGATCTGCCTCAATGATTTCCTCGGTTCCCTCTACAGGAACGGGGCGGCCATCTTCCAGATTACACTCGACAATCTTTAGCCCTGTTGCACGACCATCATCACCCAGGATAACCTCAATAGGCATCACACCATTCTTGATCGTGACACCTTCAGTCAGTGCATCATTGACTTCGTGTTCTGCCGCAGTCATTTCATCCTGCTTAAAGAGCGACGTCAGGGTAACGTCGGCACCTTCACGTGCCGCACTAATCGCTGCGTCATGCGCAACATAGCCATCACGAACCACCAGCTCGGGACGATCTGATGGATTGGTGTGTTCAATATGGCCAAGGCGGCGAGCAACTGATACGACGTCGATAGAGGTATCACCACCACCAACACAGACAACTTTATCGGCTGTCACATGCATCCGGCCTTCGTTGAAGGCCTTCAGGAAGGCTACGCCACTGACGCAGTTCGGGGTACCTTCCCAGCCATCAACAGGCAGACCACGACCAGACTGGCAACCAAGAGCCCAGATAATCGCATCAAATTCTTTTTCCACCTCTTCCATGGAGACATCCTTACCAACGCGAGTCTTCATGCGGGTTTCAACACCCATATCGATAATACGCTTGATCTCTGCATCCATGGTGTCACGTGGAGTACGATAACCCGGGATACCATAACGCATCATGCCGCCGAGAAATTCATTCTCGTCAAAGATGGTAGCGCCATGACCTTTGCGACGCAGCTGATATGCCGCGGCCATACCGGCAGGACCGCCACCGATAATAGCGACTTTCTTGCCGGTTTCATTGGCAGCCACCTCAAACTTGTAGCCATTAGCGATCGCAGTATCACCAATAAACTGTTCAATAGAGTTAATACCAACAAAGTCTTCTACTTCGTTGCGGTTACAGCCGTCCTGGCAGGGTGCCGGACAGACGCGACCCATCATCGCAGGAAACGGGTTTGCATCAGTTGAACGACGGAAGGCATATTCCTGCCAGCTCATATCGCCGGATGGCTTCTCCATGCCACGCACAATCTGCAAATAGCCACGGATATCTTCACCGGAAGGACAGCTACCCTGACAAGGCGGTGTACGGTGTACGTAGGTCGGACAGCGATGAGAATGGTCTTCATTAAAGATTTTGTCTTCCATGCTGTCCCATTCACTTTCGCCTTCACGAAACTTACGGAACGTATGACCTTCACCTTTGTAGGTTTTACTCCATGGAGTTGCCATTTTTCATTCTCCTCAATATTTACTACTTAATGTTTAATTCGGTTATTTCTTTGCGCCCAGGACGATCGCATTACTGACCAGTTGGTGCACACTCACAATCATGTCCATTCCCATGCCATAGTAAGGCAGTACCTTGGTAAATTGTGACTTACAGATGGCGCAGATCGCTGCCATATGGGTAACACCGTCTTCCTCGATAACGCGCTTTAACGCATCCATACGTGGAACAGCACCTTTAACGCGCAGTTCCATCAAATCGTCGGTCAATAAACCACCGCCACCACCACAGCAGTAGGTTGAATCGTGAATAGTCTCGGGCGCCATATCAACAAAGCGGTTCACAGAAGCCTTGATCACTTCACGCGGGATCGTAAACTGCCCGCCCGGTTTTGGCCCCATACGGGTTGCACGCGCGACATTGCATGAGTCATGGAATGTCAGAATCATGTCATCGTTTGCTGAAGGATCCAGCTTGATGGCATCACGCTGAATCAGGTCATGGGTAACCTCAAGAATATGCTGCGGGACAGGGTATTTAGGATCAAGAAAATCAAACGGGCCTGCCAGCGTATTCAGGAAGCTGTAGGCAACACGCCAGGCGTGGCCACACTCGCCAAACACTATACGCTTAACACCCAGGTCCAGTGCAGCTTCACGTATGCGCATGGATACGTTACGCATGTTCTCATAAGAACCAATGAACATACCGAAGTTTGCGGCTTCAGAGGCATGCGAGCTCAGCGTCCAGCTCAAGCCCGCTTCATGAAAGACCTTGCCGTAACCGATCAGGCCGTCGACATGTGGTTCGGCAAAAAAGTCAGCCGAAGGCGTGACCAGAAGAATATCGGCGCCTTTGACATCCAGTGGATATTTAACATCGACACCGTCATCTTCCAGCACGTCTTCTTCAAGCCCTTCCAGGGTGTCTGCGAGTGCAGGCTCTGGCAGACCAAGGTTGTTACCTATCCTGAAAACCTTGGCAATAATTTCATTACAGTACTTTTGCCCCATACCGACATCGTCAAGTATCTCGCGGGCGGCCATGGAGATTTCTGCAGTATCAATACCATACGGGCAAAAAACCGAGCAGCGGCGGCACTGTGAGCACTGGTGATAGTAGCTGTACCATTCATCCAGTGTTTCACGAGTCAGGTCTTCGGCGCCGACCAGCCATGGGAAGTACTTGCCTGCAAAGGTAAAGTAACGGCGGTAAACCTTGCGTAACAGGTCTTGCCTGCCAACCGGCATATTCTTGGGATCGGATGTGCCAAGAAAATAATGACACTTGTCGGTACATGAGCCACATTTCACGCAGGAATCAAGATATACCTGCAGACCACGATATTTACCCAGCAGGTCACCCATCTTGCCAATAGCACGATCGTGCCAGTCTTCGACCAGCTCACCTGGGAAACCAAGCGGCTCCTGATGTTCAGGCTTGGCGATAAAGGGCGAGCTATGCGCCATTGTACCTTCCTTAAGGGCAGGTACTTCAGTGTCCAGTTTTAATTCAGGTATTTCGAAATCGGGCTTAGCCATAGGTATCTATTCCTGCTTATTGGTTAAGACTCGAGCTTTTTGGCCCAATCTGAGATATGACGTCGTTCGCGCGGATTATCGACCTGGTTCCTGCTCGGACTAAAGAACAGACCCGGGGCATGCAGCAATTTACTGAATGGAAAAATCAGGGCAAGCAAGGCCACCAATCCGAGATGTATAACCAGGGGAACACTGACCGGAAGTTCATGGCCGGAATCCAGGGTAATGAGATCCATCATGAAGGCTTTCAGCGATACAATATCGATTGGTGTTACAAAACTCATCATGATGCCGCTAACGGTGATGACCAATAACAAAATAAGCATCAAATAGTCAGATGGCGCAGATATATAACGTACCCGATCAACAAATATCCTACGAGCCAGCAAGCCCAGCAGGCCGAACAGTATCATCAGGCTGGCATACTGCCCCGCAAACTGAACCAGCCAGTTATTGATTAATGGCCAGAGAATAAAATCAGGACTCATCACATAGCGGAGATGGCGAACAAAGGCCAGCAGCAGGCCGAAATGAAACATCCAGCCAAACATCCAGGTCCACTTGGTAGAACGAAACAGGCTTTCGAAAAGTATGACTTCACGCGCCATACGAAAAACCACGCCCGCCTGCGTTGTCGGGGCCGGCATGGTAGGAATTTTTAAAGGTGCTGGTGTTTTCCAGTACTGGCGTATCTTTAATGCAACGCCGACAATGAGCACACCCAGCGAAATATAAAATAATGTAGCAAACAGAAACGTCAAGGCATCACCCTCTGAGCACTAAAGAAACAGGATTTAAGACAATAGCTGGCGGCGAGGAGCCGCCAGCTATCTTAAAAGATTTGCGTTAATTAAACGCAGCCAGTCGGCTTTGGCAGACCCGCGTAACGACAAGCCTGCTTGCCTGGGCCATACGGGTACAGCTCGTACAGGTACTTGCTGTTACCTTTTTCCTTGCCCAGCTTCTTACCAACAGCCTTGGTCAGAACACGAACCGCCGGGGCGATCTGGTATTCTTCATAGTACTCGCGAAGGAAGTTGATGATTTCCCAATGATCTTCAGTCAACTCAAGATCATCTTCTTTGGACATAACATCAGCTACACCAGGCTCCCAGTCATTTAGATTGGACAGATAACCTTCTTCGTCCGTTTCCAGCGTCTTACCATTTACTTCGATAGGCATTTAAATTACTCCTGTAAAAAAATATATAAAATTTTAGGTTGGGTTATTACAACCAGGACTGCACAGAGTCCTTGGCCTCAACCAGATCAACGAATCCTGCATAGTCGACAACGTTAACGCCATCGGCCAGCTTGTCTTCAGCTACACCACGTGCAGCCAGGTCTGATCCCAAAACAGAAACGTCCAGACCACTGAGCTTTGCAGAAGCACTACCCGCCTTTACAGCAGCATAGACCGCATCCTCAATCAGTAATACCGTATCACCTTCTTTGGCATAGCCTGCGGCCATGGCAACGCTGTTCTTCTCATAAGGAGATTTATTAACAATATGTAAAATTGACATCGCTATACCCCTTAAAAGTTAAACATCATGTCGTGTTCGGCCATCACATCCGCCAACTCGGCACGACTTACCAGATGAATGGAATCACGCTCCGCCCAGTCATCATCCTCGTCTTCCCAGACCAGGTGCTGCAGGTCGTCCAGTGTCAGACCACGCTCTTCCAGTGATTCCTTCTCAACATAAATCTTGGTAACTTCATAGTCACCCAGTGCTGAATACGTTGGAGAGAAATTCTTCATGCCGGCAGCTTCGGTATTTTGACCCTTCATTAACTGGTACACGCCATCATCCATAAATGCCAGACTGACATCCTGATCAAATGCTGCACCAATCAAAACAACCTCAAGCGACTCCCACGCATATATAGTTCCATAGGGCGCGCGGCGATTGACGTACATCAACTTTTTAATATCTTCAGCCATGTTCGTTACTCCTAATCGCCAAATACGACCAAACGGTCACTTTGCACAGCACCTTCAATCAACTGACCCAGGCCCGAAATACGGAATCCATCAGCGATATTGGTGGCATCCTTACCATTACGCTCTGCCTCACCATCGTCGACAATACCTCGACGTTGTGCTGCAGCCACACAGATCACCAGATCAAGATCGTGTTCCTTGGACAGCTCTGACCAACGGTTCACGACATTACGGTCATCCTGTGGTGGCGTTGTTAAACGCGTGCCGTTATTGACGCCATCGTGATAGAAAAAGACACGAAAGATTTCGTGGCCTTTCTCCAGCGCCGCCTTGGTGAAGTGGTACGCAGAATCAGAGGCCTGATGCTGGTACGGTCCTTCGTTTACCTGAATAGTTAGCTTCATTTTCCACCTACCCGATTAGAAACGAATATGGGTAGAAGAATTCAGGCTCTGACGAGCACCACGCCAGTTATCAATATGAAACTTGGTAAAAGGCAGCTCAGTCATCTCAAAGAAACGTGGCCAGCCGATACGATCAATCCAGTCATTCATACGTTCCCAGTCACGTGCATCTTCCTTGTAGCACTTCAGAATCGTCTTGACGATCTTGGTGGCTTCCGGCCAGCGAGGAGGATTGTTCGGGATACCCGCAGCAACCAGCTTCTGGAAGGTAGGCTTTGAACGAGCATTGGAGTGGTTACCGCCTACCCAAACTGCCAGCTTGGTAAACTCGGAATCATTGATCTGCATTGGAGGGCAAGGCGGGAAGCAGGCACCACAACAGATGCACTTCTTCTCATCAACTTCCAGTGAAGGCTTGCCGTTAACCATTGCAGGACGAATCGCCGCAACCGGGCAACGCGCAACTACCGTTGGACGCTCACATACATTGGAAACCAGATCATGATTGATCTTTGGCGGCTTGGTGTGCTGTACGTTAATCGCGATATCGCCCTGCCCACCACAGTTAATCTGACAGCAGGAAGTTGTGATATGAACACGGTTAGGCATCTCTTCAACCTTAAACTCGTCGATCAACTGGTCCATCATGGATTTAACAACACCGGAGGCGTCCGTACCCGGGATGTCGCAGTGCAACCAACCCTGGGTATGTGACAGTGTAGTCACTGACGGGCCTGTACCACCTACGACAAAACCGGCCTCTTCCATTGCAGCAATCAATGGATCAACCTTGGCCTGGTCGCTTACAGTCACTTCAATATTGGAACGAATAGTGAAACGAACATAGCCGTCACCCTTCTCGTCAATAATGTCCATCAGCTTACGCAGAGAAAAGATATCCAGAATACGCTGGGTACCTACACGAACAGTCCAGACCTCATCACCCATCTTGGATACGTGATGCAGGACACCGGGACGAGGACGGTCATGGTAATCCCACATACCGTAGTTTTTACGCAATGCTGGGTGCATATACTGCCAGCCATCCGGAGCACCGGATTCAATTGGCATACGTGGCTTTTCTTTTTCAGACATCTTTTTCTCCGAAAATTTCAGATAATACTCTCTACTGATTCTGGCCTGACCAGGCCAGAATCATCGAAAAACAGAAACAGGGTTAGTTGGGCTTTAAGCGGACTTTTCCTCAGCCTTACGCTGGAACCACTTATCGGCCTCTTCATCCCAGGTATCCATACGAACATAGCTACACTGACGAGGGCTGTCGACCATGTGTGGATCAACATCGACACCAATACCTTCCAGGTAGTTAACCAGGCCGATACGCTCGATCATTTCACCGGTACGCTCATGCTCCAGCGCATTCTCAGCGAAGAAATCGATACACTCTTCTGCCAGTTCAACAAGACCCTCATAGTCTTCTTCAGTTTCCAGTTTCATAAATGGAACGACTACGGTACCCATCAGGTCACCAATTTTCAGTGTACGCTTACCACCGATCAGGATAGTGATACCTTTATCATCACCTACAGACAGCGCCTTGGTCATGACATTGATGCAGTGCATACAACGCACACAGTTACGATTATCAACTTCGATTTCATCGTTATCGGTCAGGCTGATCGCATTGGTAGGACAACGGGTGATAACGTTATCAATCACATATTGACGTCCCTTGGCTTCAACAAACGCCTTAACTTCGTCCGCCTTGATCTTGATATCATCACGCCAGGTACCGATGATCGCCATATCAGCACGCTCAATCGCATTCTGGCAATCGTTAGGGCAACCAGATACCTTGAACTTGAACTTATAAGGCAACGCAGGACGATGCACATCGTCGGTAAAGTTGTTTACCAACAGACGGTGGATCTTCTGCTCATTGGCACATGACTGCTCACAACGAGCCGCGCCAACACATGACATCGCGGTACGAACACAAGGACCCGCACCACCCAGATCCCAACCGTACTCGTTGATCTCGTCAAAAAAGTGCTGCACGCCATCAGTATTGGTACCAATGAACATGATGTTACCAGTCTGACCATGGAAGGTTTGCAGACCCGAACCATATTTTTCCCAGCTATCACCCAGCTGACGCAGCATGTCAGTGGTGTAGTAGTTCGCGGGTGGTGGCTGTACACGCAGGGTGTGGAATTCCTTGGACTCAGGGAACATTTCGCCGACTTCAGAGAAACGAGGGATAATACCGCCGCCGTATCCGAATACACTCACGGTGCCACCCTTCCAGTAACCCAGGCGCGTGTTGTATGAGTGCTCCAACTGACCCAACAGGTCATTGGTCACTTTATTAATACGCTCATCCGGGTGCTGATCACGCAGACGCTTGATACCAGAAATAAAACTAGGCCAGGGTCCTTCCTCCAGCTGATCCAGCATCGGAGTCTTACGGGGCTCTATCGCCATTATGCTTCTCCTAACGTTTTTCTATTAACTTAAGATTGTTTGTTGACCTTGCCTGCCATAGGCCAAGCCGCTTTGCACTTAATCAACAGTGCAAATATCCCGCTTATCTTATCCGAGATGACCCTGTAGTTAATCCTCACCAATGGGGGGGAGGGATAAACCGGGCTATCCCGTTAGAGATATACGCTTGATTTATAGTGTTCCGAGCCACATACAAGCTCTACATGTAGAGCTTGCAGCGCAATAAAACACCCGTCATGCTTGATATCTCGTCGCGATTCGCGGGGCGCACATTAGTCATAGATTGGTGAGACGTCAACCGGATGAAAAAAGGGGTTTATACCCCTATAACCCATTTACAGATATGACCCCCGACTGCAACAATCCATTCGATCTAAACCGGAGCGCATCTTACCAGCAGTGGCGTACCCGTAAATTTGATCTAGCGCAAAAAACACCAACTCAGCCAGTTGAAATCGCTAACCCGGAAGCGATTACCGCACATGAGCATCAGACATTGTCTGCTCAGATGGCCGGCCTGAATATGGCCATCTTTAGATTCCAATCAAATACCGCAATCAGCAGCGAAACACTCAGGACCCTCGGTTCACAGCTGGGACTCAATCGACTAGACAGCAACCTGTACGCCAATGACAGCGACATATCCGAGCTACAGGTTATCGACAAGGGGCGACGTGGTGAGTACATCCCCTACACCAACCGCCCCCTCGGCTGGCATACAGACGGCTATTACAACCACTCTGACAAGACTATCCGCAGCTTTATCCTGTATTGCGTCAGTGATGCCGAAGAGGGAGGCGTAAACCAGTTGCTAGACCCCGAACTGGCCTATATTCACTTGCGTGATCAGAGCGATGAACTGATAGAAGCACTCATGCAACCAGACACATTTATCATCCCGGAAACAATTGAAGCAGGGAAAACTATCAGGCCGCAGCAGCAAAACCCGGTTTTTCAGGTTGACCAGGGCTCCGGCAAACTGCTCATGCGCTACACACAGCGAAAAACCCACATTCTGTGGCAACAAGACCAGGTAACGCAGACAGCCCTCTCTCTATTGGGAGGCTTGCTAGCCAGTGATTCAGACCATATTCTGAATATCCGGCTAAATCCCGGTGAAGGCCTGATATGCAACAATGTCCTGCATAATCGCAGTGCATTTATCGACAGCCCGGAACACCCGCGCATCATGCTGCGTGCACGTTATTACGACAGATTCAGGAATTACCCTAATGCTTAATCTCAGCGAAGTCCTCCTGCAACACCATGAACTGGAAACCTTTGAGCAATTGCTCGAGGTAATCAAGCAGCGTGCGCTGGATGGCGAGACCCATTTTCGCATTGAGGTCAAACCCCCATTCCCGGATACCCCTGAAGACTGGGAAGACCGTCT
>JAPHTU010000139.1 GCA_026196145.1 Gammaproteobacteria bacterium | reverse complement strand
TGAATATAAAAAGCCGGCGCATGTAGGACAAGGATTTGTCCCCATATTTTATGGCGAGGGTTGTATCGGCGGCTAAAAATTGACGAAGTGATCTTTGGGGTGGACGTCATAATTACCCGGATTTAATGCGCGTTTGATGTTAAAGCGAAAGCCGCTGCCAACTTCTGCCATGATTTTTGCGGTATTCAGGATGTGAGGCTTTTCAAATGGTCTCTTTTTATGGTTCAGTACCATGATGACGGATGGGTTGAGCTTATGGGTGTCACTGGTAGAAACAACAATGCCGACTTCACCGCTATGGGTTTCAATTACGGTGCCTACAGGAAAGACGCCAATTGCACGAATAAACGCATCAACCAGCTCTGCATCATAGGCTTTGTTTTTTCCACGATAAAGTTCGCTCATTGCGTGGCTTGCAGAAAAGCCGGGATTGTAGTGGCTCTCGCTGGTGATGGCGTCATAGGCATCGGCAATAGACACAATACGGGTTAGCAGGTCAAGCTGATCACCCACCAACTGGTTTGGGTAGCCCTTGCCATCCATACGCTCATGGTGTTTTTGGCAAACACTAATAACCTCGAGTGGTACATTGGGTGTCTGCTTGAGAATTTTTACTCCCACCTCGGCATGCTTTTGCATGATGGCCATCTCATCTTCTGTCAGTGCACCGGGTTTCATCAGGATACGTTCCGGGATCTTGATTTTGCCAATGTCGTGCAACAAACCGCAGATCCCCAGCGTATTTAAAATATCTTCATGCAGGCCAAGGTGTCGGCCCAGCTTGATGGAGAAGATGGAAACATTCATAGAATGCTGGGCTTCGAACTGGTTCTTGTCTTTCAGTTGAGACATCCATTCCAGTGCGTACTCATTACGGTCAAGACTGGTGACAACTTCTGATACGATGCTGCCAACCTGTTCTATATGTGGCAGTTTATTACGGCTGATGGAGTCATAGAGGTTGTTGACGACTTTGTCCATACGATTATGGATTGCACGAGCTTCTTCCAGCTCCTCAACAAAATTAACCCGGGGTTCTGCCGGGGCAGGTATGTCTGCTATTGAGCCGCCCTTGCCAATTGCCTTTTTTGCCGCAGAGGCTTTGGTAACATCAACCTTCAGTCTGGGTTCAGGTTTATCCTCGATAACAATCGGTGTCAGGTTGGCTTGATTAATGTCGACCTTGCTTTGTAGCTCGTCAATATAGACGTACTTGCAGAGATTCTGTATTTGCTGGATATCCTGGTTGTCACGGATCAGGAACCCCTGTATTAGAAACGGCGAATCGATCCACGGACGATCCAGTTCGCTAACATACATGCCTATTTCAACATCGTCGGCACTAATCTGACGTTTTTCCAGTTTCATGCGTTACAACATCCATCATGGAATAAATAATAGGGGACAGATCCCTATTAATTAGGGTTTATTAAAATAATAAATTGAGATTATTTCTTTTCGGTTTTCTTTTTTAATGCGTTTTGAGTGTTTTTGGCGTCATCGCTAAAAACAAAACGACCTGCTAGAACGCAGCCTTTCATTCCAGGGTCACAGGGTCGATTTTTGACTCGCTGACATTTATTGTTTATTTCGTGGGGGCAGCCCCATCCACCGCTCATAAAGCACCTGCTAATTCAGCTATTGTTTAGATAAACGTATACATAAATGAATTCTGAACATTCAAATAGTCCTTGTACGTCGATAACCATTATACTGCGTGATAATGAATTCCAGTAGCATTACTGCCGTAAATCAATTCGGGCCAGCCATGGCAATAGGTGGCAGGCCACGTTTAATTTCGCGTGCAAATGCTACTGAAGCCAGTCTTTAATCAATACTAATGCAATTCCTGAGCAAACATATTCTGGAGATACTGTTGGTCGTTATATCAGCAGTGATTCTCTACGACCTGTTCTGGCCCGATCAACAAACCAGTCCTGTATCGCCTCAAGTACAGTGGGCAGATGAAGCAGGCAGTCGCATCAAGCAAAAATTATCCGTATCGGCACCTGCAACCCGGGATGGCTCAACCAATATGACCTCGGCGGTCAAGGTTGCCATGCAATCGCAGCCGCTGCAAATGGATATATATCAACTGCAAAAACCGTTGTTGCCTGATGCCAGATTGCTCGATATCGTCAGGCTCGGTGACTCATTCTGGTTTTCATCTGACCGGGGATTGCTTGAATTCAACATGGCTAGCCAGCAGTGGTGGCTGAGAAACAAAAGCAGCGGCCTGCCCGGCGATACCGCCTATGACATCGAACCCGAGGGTAATCTGTTGTTCATGACGATCTACGACTGGGGTAACAACGGTAAATATAATTATCTGACCAATGCACGTTATTACACTTTTGATCCGGTCACCATGCAATATCATCAGCGACAGGAGTCTATGAAAGATATCCGTACCGGTGGGCATTACACGACGGACAACAGTGATTTGATTCATAACCGGATTGGAGATGCTATTTTCCATAACGGCAAGGTCTGGATCACTTCATATGGTGATGTGCATCGTGAAAAGCGTGAGTTTGTCGGTGGTGGGATATCGGTGCTGGACCCGGAGAGCAAGCAAGGTCGCCGCTATACGACAGCAGATGGTCTTTCCAGCGATTATTGTTATGACATTACCGTATCAGATCAATTTACCGGCCGGGAAAAAATTTGGGTAACGCATTTTGACGAGGAGAAAGGCCTTAGTCTTTATCACCCGGAGACTGACCGATGGCAAGCTATATTAACAAGCAAGAACGGTATCGAGTTGGGTGGCGTTGTCGTCAAAACCTATCGCCAGTATGTCATTATCGGGCAACAGCGTGGCTTGGTTTTCTATGACACGAACAGCCAACAGGCTTTCATATTGAAGGAAAAGGATGGTTTGCCCGGTTATATTGTCACCGGTATCCATGTTGACGGTGATGATATCTGGATCAGTGCGTATAGCTATGCATCCGGTGGGAAGGGCGCACGATCCTCCGGCCTGATACGGATTTCAGGCTCAAGTGTGGCGCAAATGTTTGATCAAAAAATCCGGGTCAGCGAAAAAAATCCGGGTCAGAGAGCAATAGTTACTAAATATTAGAGAATAATTCTCTCTGGTACCTTTTATTCTTCACTCACGGCAGACTTTTCAGGGCGTTGTGTTTCCTGCAATCTCGATGAGCGATTTATTTTCGGAACTCGTGGAACTAATCCAATTGCACCCGGTCTATCACCGGGTGTACGGCAGATGCCATAGCCGCATGTTCGGTGTTCGCATACTTGTTTGTACATTGGGGGCGCTCTATAGGCAACCCTGCTAACGATTATAATTTAATATCTGGAGAAGATAATATGAAAAATGTTGTAAATAAAGCCACCTTTGCATCGGCTGCCCTGGCAGTGGCATTGAGCTCATCCGCAATGGCGGCACCGTCGCCTGCGGGCAGCTCCGGTACTGCTATCGGTGCGGGTGATAAGGTGCATTGCTACGGAGTGCATTCGTGCAAAGGCAACTCAGACTGTAAGACCGCGGAGCACAGTTGCAAAGGTCAAAATAAATGTGGTGGCCATGGCTTCAAAGGTATACCTGCAAAAGCCTGTCTGGATGCTGGCGGCGTCATCGCTGACATCAAGAAATAATTCCTTAATTATTGGGGTAAAGAAATGACTTCCGGCTTTGGACTTGGGTTACGCACTCAGCACTACAATGATTTTTTGGCTGAGCCGCAGCCTGTGGAATGGCTGGAAGTCATTTCTGATAATTATATGGTCGATGGTGGAAAGCCATTGGCCATGCTTGATCAAATTCGCGCCAATTACCCGATGGTAATGCATGGCGTATCCATGTCGATCGGCGCAATCAACGGTCTGGATAAAGCCTATTTGCATAAACTCAAGATACTTGAACAACGCATCGAACCGATGTGGGTATCGGATCATTTGTGCTGGACAGGCGTTCACGGACGTAACATGCATGACCTGCTGCCTCTACCATATACTCATGAGGCATTACAGATCATTAAACGCAATGTTGACCAGGCACAGGAGACGCTACAGCGCCCACTGGTCCTGGAAAATGTTTCCAGCTATGTAGAATTCCAATCGTCTGAAATGACCGAATGGGAATTTCTGACAGAAGTATGTCAGGCGACAGGCTGCAAATTATTGCTGGATATCAACAATATCTATGTCAGCGCATTTAATCATGGTTTCTCGCCTTCCAGCTTTATTGAAGGGGTACCGATTGACAGCGTCATGCAGTTTCATTTGGCAGGCCATCAGAACAATGGTGACCATTTGATCGATACGCATGACCATCCGGTTTGTGACGCCGTTTGGGATCTATACCGGCAGGCACTGATGCACTTCGGGTATGTCCCGACAATGATCGAACGCGACGACAAAATTCCACCGCTGGCCGAGCTTCTATCTGAACTGGATACCGCACGGGCTATTGCCGATAACGTTCTGAACGCAAGGATCGCCGTATGAACCTGAGAGAATTGCAAACAAACTTTCAACACGTTTTGCTCGATAGCGAGTGCATTGGTGCAGACTGGGTTAGAGAATCTGCTCATGGATTGACATCGCGTGAGCGCCTGGATATTTATCACAACGCCTACCGCATCCGGCTGATTGATGTATTGTGGGACACCTTTGAGCATACTGCCGTTTACCTGGGGGATGACTGGTTCCAGCAACTCGCTGCTGCCTATGTGCTGTCGCACCAATCGATACACACTAACATTGGCCTGTATGGTCAAGAGTTCCCCCGTTTCCTTGCTGAACAACTTGCAGACGACAAGGAAGTCTCGGAACTCGCACTGATGGACTGGAAACTGCGAAGAGCGTTTGATGGCGCTGACAGCGCCGTAATGACACACGATGACCTGCAACAACTTGCTTCCGTGGAAAGTGGAAACCCCCGTTTGCAACCTGTGCCCACGCTAAGTATCAGCACGCAACACTACAATACCCTGGATATCTGGCATGCCATCAACCAGGACCAACAACCCCCTGTTGTTGAGCAGTTGCAACAGCCCGTCGATATATTGATTTGGCGCAAAGGCCATTCACCACATTTTCGGAGTCTCACAACAATTGAATCTTTGGCTATAGCCTGCGTCTGTTCCGGAGACACGATTGATGCCATCGGCGCAGCACTGGAAAAAGATTTTCCTGATGTTGATGTCACGACTGAATTTGGGGTAATGCTGAATCGCTGGATAGGCGATGAGATCATCATTAGGGATAAATAGAGTCAGACTCGAATTGATCCCTGGCTGCTTATTCTCGTAGATGAAGAGTCGATTCATCATTTATTTTCGTCAACGGTGACATCAGCTAGCACCAGCAACCGGCTACGCACTTCCATCGGTAATTTCGTCCAGTGAATATTGCTGAGTGCGACTTCGATATCGAATAACATCCTCAGGCTGAAAATCAGGGTCAGAGAGCAATAGTTAGTAATATTAGAGGATAATGCTCACTGGCATCTTCTATTTTGTGTGCCGGTATATGCTACATTAAGTAGCAACACCCTGGAATTAGATCATCAAGGCCACTCTGTGGCCGGCTACCGTAAACTATGATGACAGGACTATTGACTATGAGCGCATCTCCTGGATTAACACTCACGCGTTATGTTTTGACTGCGCTCTGTTGTTTCGCCCTGGTGATTAATGTCACCGGATTATCGGCAGCCGAACCCACCCAGGTGGTGTTGGGTACGGCCACCAAGGGGGGAGGCTTCCAGTTATTTGGTCACAACCTGGCCGAGGTCATTCATCAGACAGACAAGACCTTAAAGGTGGAGGCGATCGCCACCAAAGGTTCCCGCCAAAACCTGCCGTTCCTGGAAGAAGGCAAGATCGATATCGGTCAGGTGGAAGGCAACGCGGCCAGACAGGCACTGGATGGCATTGGTCGCAAACCGGCAAACCTGAAAGTGCTCAGCGTGATGTATCCTAACCCCGGCATGTTCGTGGTGCGTGGGGATTCAAGTTATCAATCCATTGAAGATCTGAAGGGCCAACCTATTGCCTTTGGGACGCAGGCGTCGGGTTTACGTATCCTGGTGAATGACGTGCTGGATGGTCTCGGGTTAAGGCCGGACCAGGATTTTGAGCAAATCATCTTAAAGAAGGCCGCACATGGCCCACAATTGGTGCTGGAGAAAAAAGCCGAGGCCTTATGGGGCGCCGGGATAGGCTGGCCGGGTTTTGTAAAGGTCGCCAAAGGCCCAACTGGCGCACGTTTTATTGCACCCAGTGAAAAGCAGATCGATACCATTTTAAAGAAGCATCCGCACCTGATACGTATGACTGTCCCGGCGGGTACGTATCAGGGCCAGGACAACGCCATTGACTCGATCGGTTTATGGTCATTGATCCTGGTACGCCCCGAGCTGGAAGAAGATATCGTCTATCGACTGGCGCGCGCGATTCACCAGGGGAATGATGCGCTGGTAAAGCGCCTGCCACAGGGTCGCTATACGCAACCGGCGAACACCGTGAAACATGTCCCCAGGCATCGGTTACATCCCGGGGCGGCACGTTACTATCGGGAACTTGGCCTGCTATAGCCATTGCGTGGCGGCGAATAGGGCATTAGACGGCTATTATACCCACTGCTTTCTTGGGATCCTTCTTTGCTCGCTTTGCCAGTTTCCTTTCCTTGGGTGTCATGGTGGGTTTCTTCTTGTTTTCCTTGTTGCCTTTTTGTTCTCTGCTCATATGTTACTCCTGTATGTTGTCTGTGGGCGAACTTCGAGTCTCGCCATGCCGGGTGGTTCTGTCTCAAGCCTTGCCAGGCGATTCCTGGGGTGCGGGGTTAGTCAGGGTTATTTTCTGACGGGTTGAATGTGGCTGGTATCTCGCTAGCGGTACCGTTGAGAATTTCATGTTTATGTCCCTTTCATTGAGATCAACCGCTACCGCTTCGGCATACGCAGTAACCGTGCCTAATGTCCCGACATAATAGCCGA
>JAPHTU010000318.1 GCA_026196145.1 Gammaproteobacteria bacterium | reverse complement strand
GCGATGGTCGCCAGGCTCTGGACGGCCAGTAGACGCAGCTTGGTGTTTTTGCCGAACAGCGCCTTGTTGATGAAGGTCATTAACTGCGGGTCTCTGGAATAGCCGAGTAATGCCTTCAGCAGGTGTGCATCATCATTGCGCATTACCTGTATGAGTTGGAAAATCCTGGCGGCCGGCAGGCTGGCCTTCATGCGGGTCAGGCCGCTCAATGCGGTGATATAGACGTCCCGGTCGCTATCATTTAACTGGGAAAGCAGGACTTCGATGGCGGCCGGGGTATTAAACTCTGCGATAACGCCGGTTGCGTATTTCCTCAGTGTTGCATTCTTGCTTTTGGTCAGTGCCAGGGCTTCAGGAAAGGCCTTGTCATCGGTGTGGCCATGTACCAGCTCGAAAATGATGTCCCACAGATCCGGGGAGGTGCGCGCGGCGGCCTTTAACAGGTTTCCGGCAGTAAATTCCTTGCGGTGCGCCATGATCATGTCACGGCAGATCCCGAGAGACAGTGGCTCCTTCATATAAGGCAGCAGCATATGTGGATCATAATCATGGCTGGTGTTCAGGAGTGTGGCGACGTCATGTAGCGTGCTGCCTTCAAACTCCGGCAGCGCCTGCATGACAATTTCGACGGTCGTATTGTCGAGCAGCATTTTCACCAGCTCGAGTGACATCGAATATTGAATCCTGGGGCCTGACTCAAGGCGCTCAATGACCTTGGCCATGGCATCCTTTTTATTTTCCAGCAGCTTGTCCAGTGCAGGTTGAATCTTGGGCGAGTCCAGATCGCCAGATGCCATCACTTTATCCAGCGCGCCGCTGATGCCAAATTTACCGAGAAGTGCCATTGTTGTCAGGAGTCAGAATAAAATCTTTGTTGTTTATTTTGTTGGTCAATAACCTATTATCAAACCCATACGGGAGTGTACAGGTGCGATTGTATCGTATTTTCCCGGCAGGTTACGGCTATTGCCGTGCGAACCCGGAATGTTTTCGTTAATTGTCGCATACAGGTTCGGCATCAAGGTTATCTTCCTTAACCGTGGCATACAGATCGCGAATCGTATGTCCCTTGCGTTGTCCGCGCTGTTCAAAATGGGTGGCGGGCCTGCTGAACGGGTAGCTCGACGGGTCAGGATTTTGAGTCAGCGAAAATCGAGGATGTTCCTCAATGATTTCCTGCATCTGTAGAGCATAATCCTGCCAATCGGTGGCGAGGTGTAATACGCCTCCCTCTCGCAGGGCATTTGCCGCAAGGTCAAGAAACTGCCGGTTCAGGATGCGACGTTTGTGATGTCGTTTCTTTGGCCATGGGTCCGGAAAAAACAGCCAGATAGCGGCCAGTGATCGGGAAGGAACCTGGTGGCTCAGGATTTCCACTGCGTCGTGATTCATGACGCGCACATTGTGATTCTCATGCAGTTCGAGTTGCTGTAATAACCGGCCAACACCGGGTCGATGTACCTCAATGCCGATAAAATTGACCTCGGGGTGACGTGTTGCCTGTTCAGACAACAGGCTACCGTTGCCAAAACCTATTTCCATCACGACCGGTTGGCGGTTGCCAAATATTTCAACCAGGTCCAGTTGCTCATTACCCGGCAAGATCCGGTAACGTGGTAGCAGTTCAGCCAGTGCGCGGTCCTGGGCTGGCGTCAGTCGACCTTCACGCCGAACGAAGCTGCGGATAGGGCGGTGATGCGGCTGTGCTGTCATCAATGCCGGTTTACAGGAAAGAGCCATCAATCGGTGAGGACGCCGAGGCGTAGCGCTTTCTGGGCATGCGCCCGGCAAGGAAGGCCTCCCTGCCGGCCTGGATACCTTTTTTCATGGCGGATGCCATGAGTATTGGATCTTTCGCAGCAGCAATCGCAGTATTCATTAACACGCCGTCACAGCCCAGTTCCATCGCAACAGCGGCATCTGATGCGGTGCCTACGCCGGCGTCGACAATAATCGGGACACTGGCATTGTCAACAATCTCCAGGATGTTGTAGGGATTACGGATACCCAGGCCGGAGCCAATGGGGGCGGCCAGTGGCATAACCGCGACACAGCCCATGTCTTCCAGGCGTTTGGCGATGATCGGGTCGTCATTGGTGTAAACCATGATTTCAAAGCCATCCTTGACGAGTAATTCAGTCGCTTCCAGCGTGGCCGTGATATCCGGAAACAGTGTCTTCTCATCTCCAAGGACCTCCAGCTTGACCAGATTGTGGCCATCCAGTAATTCACGTGCCAGACGACAGGTCCTGACCGCATCTTCTGCGGTATAACAGCCCGCCGTGTTGGGCAGGATGGTATATTTTTCAGGGGGAATGACTTCCAGTAAATTGGGTTCATCTGCATTTTGCCCAATATTGCTGCGGCGTATGGCAACCGTAACAATCTCTGCACCACTGGCCTCTGTAGCAAGCCGGGTTTCTTCCATATCTTTATACTTGCCGGTACCAACCAGCAGGCGGGAATGAAACTGTCGTTCTCCGATTTTGAGGGTATCTGTGCTCATAATGAATCAGTCGTGAGGGGCTATGAATGGAATGGTCAACGGGCGCGCAGTTTAGCGTACTTCGGTCAGTGGCCCAAACCGGTTGCAGTCGATTGGCAGGCCGGATGTGTGTTAGCCGCCGCCGATGGCGTGCACGATTTCCACCCTGTCCCCATCCTGTAAACGGGAAGTAGCAAACTGACTGCGTGGTACAATCTCAAGGTTGACCTCGACGGCAATTCGCTTGTCTGACAGGCCTTGCTGTTCGATGAAGGACTGTATGGTTTGCCCATCTTCGCATTGGCATGATTCGCCATTAAGAGTAATCTTCATTTCCAGATGTCCTGAGAAATGTACAGGAAGGTACGTAACAACGGTTTCACACTATGCGTGGTGTCGTCACGTTGATTGGTTTTGCGGGTGTAGTTCAATGGCAGAACGGAAGCTTCCCAAGCTTTTAATGAGGGTTCGATCCCCTTCACCCGCTCCATTTCTAGATTCGCCGCCATCGTGTTCCCTCGGCACCATCTTCGAGTTCGATACCCTGATCCAGTAGTTCATCACGGATCTCATCGGCACGCTGAAAATCCCTGGAAGCCCTGGCGTGCCTGCGTTCTTCAATCAGGCGGTTGATGGCAGCATCAGACAGGCTGTCATCCTCATCGGATTGCCATCTAAACCAGTCTTCCGGGTCCTGCTGTAGTAGTCCCATGATGTGTCCGCCCGCGAGTAATTGCGCCTTCAGGCTGGCCTTTGTTTCATCGTCTTGCGCCTTGTTTAGTTCGGTCGCCAGTTCATGCAGTACGGCCAGTGCGATCGGCGTGTTCAGGTCATCTTCCAGGGCGTTGATTACTTCGGCCGGCGGTTCGGAATGTCCCGACGCAGGCGGGATGTCGGCAACCTGTCGCAGGGCGTTATATAGCCGATCGATGCTGGCCCGGGCCTGTTTCAGCGTTTCTTCCGACCAGTCCAGTGGTTGTCGGTACTGCGCACTGAGCAGCGCGTAGCGCATGGCCTCGCCGGGTGCATGCGCCAGCACATCATGGATGGTAAAGAAGTTACCCAGAGACTTGGACATCTTTTCACCGTCGATGGTGAGGTAGCCATTGTGCATCCAGTAATTGACATAGCCTTCGGTACCATGCGCACAACGTCCCTGTGCGATTTCATTTTCATGGTGCGGGAAGATCAGGTCCTGGCCACCCCCGTGGATATCAATGACCTTGCCCAGGTGGGTATTAATCATGGCGGAACATTCCAGGTGCCAGCCAGGTCGACCGCGGCCCCAGGGGCTGTCCCAGCCTGGCTGGTCATCTTCGGATGGCTTCCACAAGGCAAAGTCACTGGCGTCTTTTTTATAGTCGGCGACCTCGACGCGCGCACCGGCCATCACGTCATCCTGGTTGCGGCCGGATAGCTGGCCATAGTCTGGCATCGAGGGGACATTGAACAGCACGTTACCCTGTGCCTCATAGGCATGGCCGTTATCAACCAGGGCCTGGATCATTTCGAGCATGGGCTCAATGTGCCCGGTAGCAAATGGCTCTATGGTCGGCTCGAGTACGCCCAGTGCCTGCATGTCCTGGTGGTAGGCCTCGGTATATCGCCTGCTGATCTCTTCTATGGAGGTGTTTTGCTCCTGTGCCGCATGCATGATCTTGTCATCGACATCGGTGATATTGCGGGCATATACCACCTTCGGATATTGCTTTTGCAGCAGGCGGTACAGCACATCAAAGACCACGGCTGGTCGCGCATTGCCGATATGCACGTAGTTATATACCGTGGGACCACACACATACATGGTGATGCGCTCGGGGTCGATAGGAACAAATTTTTCTTTTTTACGCGTGAGCGTGTTGTGTATGT
>JAPHTU010000273.1 GCA_026196145.1 Gammaproteobacteria bacterium | reverse complement strand
GGCGTTCATTCAGCCACAAGCAGGCCGGGCAGCGTATCTCTTCGAGCAGCAGTGATGCTTCCTGGGCATCAGCAACATGTCGAACAAAACCTTTCTGTACCTCCGGCCGGTCATAAATCTCCAGTCGCTGCAGAAAATCCGGAACGATATCGGATGTAGTGGCAGTCGCCGATTTACCGGTACGAAAACGATAATAGTCTTCCAGACCCGAGTCGACTATGGCCTCGGCAACTGCATGACATCCGGCGCAGCAAAATTGCCGGGTATCACCCAGCACCTTGCATGTGGGCGTCTCGACATCATCTGGGACTGGCAGGCCACAATGAAAACAGGTCCCTGCTTCCTTATGCTGATGAGAAACAGGGACCTGTGGTAAAGGTAATGCAGAGGACACTAACCGCCCTCACAGTCATTAAATAACGTAATTACTCTTCCTCCGCTTCCTCAGGCGGTGGTGTCGTCGCGTAATAATCGGCTAATGCCTCGATTTCCGCCTCAGTCAATGGCCCGGCGACATTCCTCATTCTGGAATAGATATCGTTGTCACGATCTCCTTCCTTGAATTCAGTCAGCGTAGTAACAAAGTAGCCACGACTCATACCATTGAGTGTTGCTGCATCATGCTTACCACCCTGACCCTTGCGCCCATGGCAGGAGTTGCAGGCCTTGATCATACGCTTGGGATCTCCCTTGTTGATCAATTGCAATGTTGCATCAGAGGCCTTACCCATTCTTTCCGGAACCGGTAACGACGCATACCACGCAGCAAGATGTGCCAGATCCTGTTTTTCCAGCTTCTTCGTCCGCTTCAACATGTCTTTGCTTTGACGCTTTTTGTCCTGGTAATCACGCAACTGTTTGTAAACATAACTATTCAACTGCCCGGCAATGTTCGGATCATCAGGATCCTCGGCAATACCGTTTTCGCTATGGCACTTGTTACACTTGTTATTAGCTGCGATCTCCTTACCTTTCGCAGGATCGCCGGATGCCAGCAAGGCACGTGTTGCCGAGTCAAACGCCACATTGGACGAGGGCTCTGCGGCAACCGACATACTGCATACCAGGGCGAATGCTGAACTAATTAGAGTTATTTTATTCATGCTTATATCCCCCAGGGTATCGTGCCGTAGGTATCCATCATAAAGAATTGCGCGATGGGGTAACCGTAACTCGAGATCATGTAAACCAGAATGACGACATTCCAGAATGCAAAGCCGTTGAGTAATTTCGGAATACTCATGACCGGATGAACAGGTTCCGCATACTCAACTTCAGTATTTGAAGATGTCGCACCCTTACGGAGCAGGTTAAGCACTAACATTAAGGTAGACAACAACAGGATCAATCCGCCAATCACCATGGCTATCTCATACGGACCCCAGGCTGCTACCAACTCTGTATCATACGGCGTGGAAGAAACCCGACGCGGTTGCCCAAGAATACCGAGGTAGTGCCAGGGCAATGTCAGCACCAGCATGCCGATAAACCACAGCCACAGCTGCAATCGCACCATACCTGCAGAAGCCAGCTCACGACCCGTCAATTGTGGCCACAGGTGATAGGCTGTACCAAAGTAAAGGATGACAACCGTTCCGGCAAAGATCAGGTGGAAGTGGCCGGTTACCCACTGTGTATTATGCACCATGCTATTCATGGCATAGCTGGCGTTAATTGCGCCACCGAAACCACCAAAGGTCAGCATCAGCAGGGCCAGTATTGAAGCCAGTACCAGCGGATTTTTCCAGTCCAGCGCAGCGATCCATCCAAACAACCCCTTGCCGCCACGCAGGCGTCCGGCAATTTCCAGCGACGCTATGACGGTAAAACCGGTCAACAATGTCGGCATCATCACTGCCATCGTGCCGAGCATATGCAGAAATTTCCAGCCCGCGCCGACCTGTGGATCCATATACAGGTGGTGCATACCAATCGGCACCGAAATCACCAGTAACATCACAAAAGAGACACGACCCATCTCGTCACTGAACAATTTACCACCTGCTGCCTTGGGTAGCAGGGTGTACATGGCAATATAGGCCGGGAATAGCCAGAAGTAGACAATCGCATGTAGTGTCCATGAAAAGAACACCCGTGCCAGACCGACGTCTATAGTCTCAAGCAGACCCAGGGACCAGGGTATCAACTGGAACAACATCTCTGCTGCCACACCCAGGCTGGTCCACAACCACATAATGGCATTTGCGGTATTACCGAACTGTACCAGCGGCACTGCTTCACCCGGATTATTCTTTTTCCAGGTCAGCGTCATCATGATCATCTGCAGACACCAGAACCAGGAACCTGCCACCAGCAGGGTTGCACCGATATAAAACAGCGGGTGCGCCTGCAATGGTGGATAGAAAGTAAACAATACTGAAGCCTGACCGGTCAGCAGAGGAAAAGCGGCCATCAACACACCGGTCAGACATACCCAGAAACCGATCCATGCGAGTTTCTTGTTCCACAGTGCCTGCTTCAGACCGGTCGTTGCCGTGTAATAGCCGAAACCCATGACACAGAAGGTTGTTAACACATAGGCCATCAATACACCGTGCGTAGATACCGACGCAAAATACATTTCAGGGGTATCCAGCATGCCGCTTAACAACCCTGCCCGCTCGGCCACCTGGAAGACACCAAGCACGATAGCAACAGCAAAAAAGGTAAATGCGACCGTAAGATTTGCCAGACTCAGTCCGGCTGCCTTATCTGAATTTGTCATGATTATTGTCCCCCCCTGGCCGGCACAATAGTAATTTTTGACCACATATGGTCATGCCCGAGGCCACAATACTCATTGCATAACATTGGGTGCGTACCAACACCTGCCGCTGGTAGTTCTGTGTTGACTTCGGATACATAGCCCGGAACCACCATGGTCGCCAGATTGGTATAAGGCACATGAAAACCGTGCAGCACATCGGCGCTGGCAATACGAAATTTGACCGGTGTCTCTGCAGGCACCTCGATTTCCTGAGGGTAGAAGCCGTAACGTGCGGCAACCATACGAACCTCGACGCTGCCATCCGGCATTTCCTTTACACCCAGATTGTCTTCCATAAATTCACCTTCAACATGCAGGCGATCGGAATTAATGGGTTCAACATTGCTCGGCGGGTGCATATTGTTGCCAATGGCATGAAACGCCAGCAAACCAATGATAAAGGCCGTCATCGCTATGGATATGTACAGCCATTTTTTTTCTGTTGCATCGACATGCATAGCTATCTCCCTAGTTTACCGGGCCGTGTAGAAGGTACATGTAGAAATACATGTACAGGAAACCACCCATGAACAAGGCAGCAAACACCAACAATAGTGCAAAAGTACCCTTTGGTGGGCTATGAAGGATTTTCTCTTCTTCTTCAGGTGATAGTGAACTCATACGAGACTCTCTCCGCTTTAGAATTGTCAATAAAAGAGAGATATCAGACAGGCAAAACTATAGAACTACACCCCGCTGCCGTAGATCCCCCTACGTACACACCATAATAATTTAAGTACTTGTTAATATAATGATTATCAAGTATTTAACATGGCTTGTTTTTATTGGCGGGATGATGGCATCGTTCCGTTATAACATCAATTAACCTATGTTTATTTTCCAAAGTAATTTGGAAAAATAATCGCAGGCAGATGAAAAACAGATCCCCCTGCAGTAATCGCGGCAAGGTTATGAAGGATAGTGATGAATACTGAATAACATGCCAAAAGATTAGCCTGTTAACCGGCCGATAATTTTTTCTGCTACGCGGAACGCATTGGCATAGATCGTCCAGGTGTACGGTACGCTGCCCCCGGTTGGCATGAAGCTGCCATCTGTCACATAGAGATTTTCAACATCATGCGCACGACAGTCTGCATTCAGTACCGAGGTTTGTGGATCATGCCCAAAGCGACATCCACCGGCGACCAGATTTGTCGGTGGTGCACCACTGATACTCGAGCGTATATTGGTTGCTCCCATGGTTTTAAGCACCTTTTCCGAATGCTCATTGATGAAATGTCCCACCTTGAGATCGTGCTCATGAAAACCGATGCGCACCTTGGCAACGGGCGAACCCCATTTATCCTTCACGGTATTATCGAGGCTGACAAAGCAATCATTGGTGGGCAGCCAGTCGCAAAAGATTTCATAACGCAGGGTCTGGTTTTCGGTAAAGATTGATTTTAGTTGTTTTTGCAGCGCCCTGCCCCAAACCAGATCATCGTTATCATCCCACTTGGCATTCATCGCCCTGCCCATGGTATTTGGGTGACGCAGCAGGAAATCCACCGTTCCACCCTTGACTCGCCCGCCCATTGCCGGATCATCAATAAAATACCAGTCTTGCAAACCACGATTCACAAAAGGTCCCCTGGTCTTCATGGCATCGGCCTGCTGTCTGTCCATATCGGCATAGTTAAAATCGCCATTGCCTGCACCACCGGCCGAAAACAGCAGGTTCTTGCCCACCTGGCCACTCTTGTTCGCCAGACCATCAGGATGTTTTGGGCCAGTTGAGGACAATAACAGGCGACTGGTTTCTATTGCCTGACAGGCAACCACAAACAACCTTGCCCGAATACTTTGTTGTTGACCCCTGGCATTAAAATACTCCGCAGCGACAACCTTGCCCTTGGCATCACTGCTTAGTTTATAGACCTTGCACAGTGGCTTGATTTCACAGTTACCAGTGGCAACGGCGTCATCCAGCAGTGCTGCCCTTGAACTACCCTTGGCTCCCGATGAACAACCATAGCTGCCGCAAAATCCGGAATACTCACAACTTCGGCGCTTGTCTTTGCCTTGTGACAGGATGGCACGTGGCGTTGGCAATGAATGCAGTCCCATGGCATGGCAGGCCTGATCAAACTGACGAGAGATCGGATGTTCCTGCGTTGGCGGATAAGGAAAGTCCTTACTAGAACGCGGTTCAGCAAATGGATGATCGGTAAAACGACCGGATACGCCGACCTCGGTTTCGACCCGGGTGTAATAGGGCTCCAGGTCTTCGTAACTGATAGGCCAGTCAACGACATTGGCCCCCTTGATCGGACCAAACTCGGATAACAGACGAAAGTCTTCCGGCTTTAGACGGTAGAAAAAACCACTCATCAGGTTTGAGGAACCGCCGACCATATTGCCATTCCAGAAATCCCAGCCGGAATCATTGGTCGACTCATCCACCCAGTTACCTTCGTTATCCGTATCTTCAATGACATGCTGTTCTTCAGATAATCTCGGCGTATAAACACTGCGGCGACAACAGGCCAGCTCATCTTTAAAAAAATCCGTTTCAGAAAACCAGGGACCTTTTTCCAATACCACGACCGAGTAGCCGGCCCTGGCCAGGGTCAGCGCAACCGGTCCGCCACCTGCCCCGCTGCCCACTATGCAAACATCGTATTCCTTACTCATGCCTGGGTGCGCCTTAGCAGCAGTTGATCCCATGTTTTATCTGCTGGAGGGGCAGGATAACCCGGTTGATGCTCAAGCCATTGCCAACCTATGCCATTACGATTACCACCATAAACCGGATCAGCCAGCAAGGCCTCGATAATGTAGGTCAATAGCAAGGATACCCAGTTACGCCCTGCGCTACTTTGTACAATCACCTCGATAATTGATTCCTGCTGTGTTGCTGTTAACTGCAGGAAGGTTTTCTTGTGTCGCTCCCGGGTCAGGTCATTTAGCCAGCCAATCCCCTGGTAGACAAACTCCCTGTCTTCGCCATCGGCATCGGGATTTTCAATTGCGGTGTGCAGGTAAACACCGGCACCAATATCGGTAGCACCGGGTATGTCTTCACCCGCAGGAAACAGTATTTCCTGCACCTGTGCAAGTGTTTTCCAATCGGGTGTGTTCGCCCAATCCGGTATCGGTTGGTTGGATTGTCCCTGGCGCAATTCCGCCAGCGCCGTGACTGGAAAGGTTAAAGCCAGTGAACCTAACAGGCCAAGACGTGCAACAAACTCACGCCGACTAATACCATAACGGACATCCATCGTGCTTACCTTGCAGTGCTTTTCCAGCGTTCAAGAAAGGCGAGGAACCGTTGCTCGGAATATTTTTTCTTCTCGAGAAATTCAGCAGTATCCTGAGAATGCAGGACTGTACCGTTATCACCAATGATATACATATGCGGGTATCCCAATGCCGGTGGCAACGAGGCCATAAACTCCGCATTGTCATTGGCATCACTGACATTCACCTTGAGCACCACGAAGGTTTCATGCAGGCGAGCTTCAAGCTCTGGGTGATCCTTGATAAAACGATCCAGCACGTGGCACCAGCTACACCAGTCTCCCCCGACTTCAAGCAGTATCTTGCGGCTTGTTTCCTTTGCCAGCTTGAGGGCCGCCCGTCCATCCGCATTGGGGTTACGATTGACATCATAGGCCCTGCTGTATTCCGGCAAATCCAGGTTTGTAGATGCCAGGGCAGGAAAACCTGCCTGCAGACAGAGCAATACCAGACAATAATGAAACGAACGAAACAAGATAATCACCTTTAGCGCATCAAACAATATTCAGACCAGTGCGCTTTTGATTATATACGATCAAATAAGTTCCTACCCCAGTATTAATCCAGCGGTGCCGGCCGGGAAAAGATGTATCCCTGGACGTAGTCAACGCCAATTTCCCTGAGCAGGTCAACGGTCTGCTGGTCTTCCACGTATTCTGCAATTGTTTGCTTACCCATCACATGGCCAATTTCATTAATTGATTTCACCATGGCCAGGTTGATCGGGTTGGTGGCGATATCCCTGACAAACTCACCTTCAATTTTAAGGAAATCGACAGGCAGATTTTTCAGATACCCAAAAGATGATACACCGCTGCCAAAATCATCCAGTGCAAACAAACAACCCAGCTTATGCACCTGATCCAGCAACTGGGTGGCCTTGACGAGGTTGGTTATCGCGGCTGTTTCAGTGATCTCGAAGCAGATGATTCCGGCGGGTATATCATACTGCTGCAATCTCTCATGGATATATGAAGCGATAGAACTATCGGTAATCGAGAAACCTGACAAATTGATGCTCAGCATACTGACCTGGTTAAGCAGGTCACTCTGTTGCGATAACCATTGGAATGCCTTGTCGATAACCCACTTGTCTACCGACAGCATCAGATTGTATCGTTCTGCCGCAGGGATAAACTGATCGGGCCCGATTATACTGCCGTCGGTATCTTTCATTCGCAACAGAATTTCACAGTGTAACCTGTCTGACTTATCCGCCTCACCAATAGGCTGAATGGCCTGTTTGTATAACAACAAACGGTCTTCCTGAATGGCCTCGCGTATACGCGAAACCCAGGCCATTTCGCCACGACGCCTGGAAAGCTCCACATCGTCGTGCTTGAACACGTAAAAACGATTCCGCCCCTCTTCCTTCGCCTTGTAACAGGCAGCATCCGCAGCAGATAACAGCTCGGTAAAGTCTATAAAGTGCCCCTGCACAGGCACCAGCCCAACACTAACGCCGACGGTGAAAACCTTGTCTTCCCAGTAAAAATGATATTCCTGCACTGCCTCTATCAAGCTTGCGGTAATACCTTGCGCTTTTTCAAGCGGGCAGCCTTCAAGCAATACGGCAAACTCATCCCCGCCAAGGCGGGCCAGTGTGTCACTGGCGCGCTTTCTTTTGTGCAGCATCTGGCTAATTTGCTGCAACAGCGCATCACCTGCGACATGGCCACAACTATCGTTAACTACCTTGAACTGATCAAGATCAAGATACAGCAGGCAGTGCTGCGTCCCTTCATCACTTTCATTAAATACCCGTTTGGCATGTTCTTCAAAGGCATGGCGATTCATCAAGCCGGTCAATGCATCATGACTGGCCTGGTAGGTAAGCTCTTTCTTCAGCTCATGGGCCTCACTCAGATCACGGAGATAGGCAGTAAAATAAGTTTGTTCCTCTTCTTCGATTCGGGTAATCGTTAGTTCGATAGGGAACTGATATCCCTGCGCATGCTGGGCTGTTGTTTCTATACGCGTATTCAAAATAGCGGTCTCACCGGTAGTCAACAGTCGCTTCATACCCATGTGATGCTTGTCTCTTAGTTCGGGCGGAATAATTAACTCGGCCAGGTTGTGCCCAACCATAGAGCTGCGCCCATATCCAAAGGTTTTTTCTGTTGCCGGGTTAACCTCAGTTACGATGCTGTTCTCATCAATGGTAATAATACTGTCCAGTGCCGAATCCATGATGGCCCTGTTACGCGACTGGCTTGATGCAAGGGCCTGGAAGGCATCTTCCTTTTCCCTGGTTTGTCGTTTCAAGCGCAGGAAGGCTATCAATAAGCCTAAGGCGCCAATTACCCAGGCAATAGAAAACAGCCCTAAATCATTTCTGTTTTCCCTGCCCTCACGGGCAAGTAACTTCTTCATCGGCATGGCGATGGTAACGCCACCGCCAACACCATTGGTCTTATCTGCCATGTATGAATGACATAACAGACAGCCTTTTTCCAATGGTAGCGGTTGAATCAGACGCAGGTAAGGATCGCCTTTAATATTGGTATATTCAAAGACCTCCTTCACTCCCTGCTCCAGTTGCAGCAGTGCCGCCTTTTCCCATGCATCCGGGGCGTTTTCAGGCCTGATTGGCCTCAGGCTGGTCACCCGCCCGGCAACACCATATAAGGAGCTATACTGCTGATCCAGTTCACGTACCATTCTTGCCGGGTTAATCATGGACAAGCGGATTCCGGAAGGGGTGGTGACATCCCGGTCCTTGATATGCCCCAGATACGGGTCGGGTTGATACTTGTCGCCAACCGGTATGTAGATTCGACCGTGCCCGGTCAACCACAGTCGAAATGCCTTGTCCTTATTGAAGCTTGCCCGCGCCTGACCCTCTGCCAGCTCACGGGTGGTATCTGCATTGTAATTTATTTTCCAGTTCGCCAGAGCCGCTATAACCACACTCCAGACGACCAGCAGGAAAATGGCATAAATATGTATAGGCGCCGTGTAATGTTTATTTACCACAATATGCTTTTATTATTACCAACAAGAACAAGTAGATCCCAGTAATAGTGTAGCAGTTAAATAGCATACCCATGGCATGCACGCTACTGCTTTTATGACCTACTGTAGGATCATGCAGGTCGCTGCATTAAGTGAGAGTTTGTGACAAAAGAAAGCTTAATATCGGTTTCATGTGTTCCCTGTCAAGCGTAGAGAGTACCAAACCAGAAAGCATAATTATGGTAGGTCGCCACGCCGGAATAATAGATAGCCCGCAGCAGCACTGAGCAAACCCACAATTGCCGGATAAACCAATGCCCAGGCGATGTAACCTGCTTTACCGAAATGATCAAGAATGACATAGGCAGATGGCCCCAGTAATACCAGTTGAGGATCAAATAACATCATCGAGGCCGTGCGAAAAACCTGTAACGGATTCACCAGAGCAATTGCAATCACACTTTCTGATGGCATACCGTGCTTGATTAAAGTGCCCAGCAGGATCAGGTCCATAAATAATAACAGGCCAAGCCAGACAACAAACGCGGCACCGGTTGCAACATCAGCTGAACGCGCCAGCGTGGAGATCAGCATGCCGATACCAAGAAAACACCAGGCGAGCGAAATCAGGAAGCCCGTATAAAAAATCACCTGGTACCAGGGAATCTCGGCCCCTTTATGCGCCCCCCAGGCGACTGCGGCAACCATAGCGATAAAAACGGGCAGAAAAACAACAAAGAAGCGGCCAAACAATTTACCCCAGAACCAGGATGCCAGGCTGACAGGCAATGACAGCATGTATTCAAAAATACCGGCTTCCCTGTCTCCCGCCACGGAACGTACCGTGGTGATCAGCACAAAAACCGGCAAGATAGCCATTGTTATCTGCAGATAGGTTATCAGCATACGTGACAACCCGGTAAACCCCATGATGCGGGATTCACTCAGCCCTGATACAAATAGCGCAACCACTACCCCACCGAAAACCAGCGAGTAGACCAGAAACCATTTTGCCCTTATCGATTCACTGATATCTGCAAAAGCAGTTAGCATCATATGTTTCATCTAATCACCTGTCCTGCACCTGTATGGCAGGTATACATATTTCATTGATGCGCATGACGACCACGATGGATATGCTCGGTACTCTCAACTATCATGATATGTTTTCGCGCCCCGGCAAAATCCAGCGACCCCTCAGTCGCTTCCGGCTGGGCACCCAGACCGTAACCCATGGGTGTAATTTTTCCTGTTACATATGAGGCTTTACGCGCATCAATCCACTGACCATTTTGGTGATCCGTGACCCATATTTCAGTTCTTGGGTCATCTTTCCATTGCTGTTTTTTCAACCAGATAACTGCACAACCAATATCATCAAACTTGTACAGCTTTGTAATACTGCCGGCATCAGCGCCACGAACCTGGGCCGCGTAGTTGCGATCACTAACCGCCATCGCACAACGTGCACAGGATTCCTGATCCCAGCGTACCTTACCCGGGCCGGTTGCATCCTCCTGCGAACAGGCAGATAACAACATAAACATGAACAGGCTAGGCAGTAAGCGCATGAACCTTGTCCTTTTTCTGTTCATTACTGGCGGCTTCCTGCATCTGTATTCCTTTCAGCAAAGCCGCATAACGGGACAGTACGCCAAGAAAACGTAGCCGGTCCGGACCGGAAACACGACCCTGCCATAACACGCCCTCATCGCTTTCCTCAAAACCCCACTCCCTGACAGTCTCGGCAAAAGCTGAATCTGCGCGGGTCAATAGCAACTGACAATCCAGCATACTATCCATATCAACCTGATCCGCTACATGATCATTCAACACGATTTTCCCACAGTCCAGTTCGACCACACGGTTCACCAGTGCGGCAACCTCGTCCAGACGATGACTGGAAATTATCATCGCCACATTATGCTGCCGTTCGGCCAGTAACTGAAAAAAGGCATGCCTGGCCTCCGGATCAAGGTTGGCTGCCGGCTCATCCAGCACCAACAGGTCGCAGTCCCGCCCAAGTGCAATACTGATTAGCAGCTTTTGCTTCTGGCCACCTGACAGTTTATTGAACGGCTGACGACGAACTTGCCTGGCATCCAGACCAAGCTGACTGGATATGTCGTACATACGTTCCGGCTTGCTTTCACAAACACCGGCCGCAAAACGAATTAGTTGCCCAACCGGCATTTTTAACGGCGGTGGCAATTGAGGCACAAAACCAATTTTCTTAAGCACGGTGGTACGGCGTTGGCGAGGGTTATCCCCATCAACACTTATTTTTCCCTTACATTTATATTCACCGAGTAGGCAGCGTATCAATGTGGTTTTACCTGCGCCATTTGAACCCACCAGCGCAACCCGGTCACCGGTACCGATTTCGAGGTTGATATCGCTCAGTACATCGATACGGCGAAATCGCTTGGAAACTTGTTGAAAATTAATCATATATGAATCTTATGTCAGGCCGGTGCACTACAGTAGTTCACCTAATCCTTTAAATTCAAGGTTGAGTGAACCCGTGGGGCAGGCATCAACACAGCGACCACAGTGTGTGCAATCGGCGCCAACGTTCAAATAAACATCAGTCGCCCTCCCCTTCACTACCAGGTCCAGGACATGCGGTACCTCGCATACCTTTTGGCATTCCGCTTCATGGAAGCAGGTATTCAGATCATAAGTTACCTTCAGGG
>JAPHTU010000230.1 GCA_026196145.1 Gammaproteobacteria bacterium | reverse complement strand
CAATTGAATTGCACCACATCCGATAATTGCTGGAGATCGAATTCCATCACCGGATTCTAACCGACACTGCGACCATCTTCACCTGAACTGATCAATGCGTTCATACATTTCTATTTCGGGTGGCCACACGAATTAAAGGGTTGGACGTCAGAGAACGGCCCGCCCACCGGCGGCCGAGTACAGGACGTACTCGTGCCGGAAAGTACTTGGACGTCCGTTAAAGGCCGCATCCGACGTACATGGAAGTACTAGTGTCTTGAAGGGCAGGATGCCCGAGAAAGACCATGGACATCGTCGCTCCTGCGCGTCCATGCGCCCGCGACATACGATGTACATGGATGGCGGAAGTGTCGATATAGCAGGAGCATTTATCGACCCTGCCATCCATGACCATCGTCGCCTCGGCGTCCTGCCTCTCGCGACATACAGTCCGTCCCTGGACATAAAAAAAGCCCCGCTATGCGGGGCTTTTCAGTTACTGCTTGTGAACGTCAAGAATTAGTGGCGAGGGCCGGCATTCTTTTGGTCCATTGCCTGCTGATAGCCCATCTCACCCTCAAACTTGGCGATACCGGCATACTTCATGGCGTTCTTATAATCACCTTTGGCTGCATAGGCCTCAGCTGCGTGCAAATAACTCATCTTCTTGCCATCAACCTTAACGGCTGTCGACTTCTTCCAGCGAGAATCACGCCACTCTCCACCAACTTTCTTGGCCTTGTTCAGCGCTTCTGTTGCTGCCTTGTGCTCTGCACGGTAGCTGTCTTCATCCATCGCAACTGCGAAGCCGGATGTCGCCATCATTGCGGCCAGCAGAGCGACTTTTAATGTCATTTTCTTCATTAGTTTATCCTCCGCTTATTCGCGATAGTCAGGTGCATCAATTGTCAGGCCATTGGACATAGAGGCGTGGAAGAATTCCATATTGGAATATTCCTTACCCTGTGCCTTGAATGGCTTGGCACGTACCTGCTTGTTACAGCCGCCATAACGACGGTGCAAGGTACCGAATCCATCACCTTTCTTCTTGGCCCACTTGCCACGCCATACCGGGAAGTGCGTGGTATGACCCATTACTGGCGACAGCAGGTTACCGCGTGCATACATACCGGCTGAGTAAACATGGCAATCAGCACAGGAAAGATTCAGCTGACCACGCTTGGCATAGAAAAATTGCTTACCCGCCTCATAGGCTGCCTGTGCATCCTTGTCGTCGGGAACAACCACGTTAACCTTTTGTCCATTCGCCTGACTGGCAATATAGGCAGACAGGTAGGCAATATTACCTTTCTTCAAACCAAACGGCTTTTCACCATTGGCCTTCTGACAGGCAACAATATTTCCTTCCAGTGTTTCCACTTTCTTGTCCTTGGCGTTCCAGTGAGGGAAACGATTACGGACTTTCGTCACATCATTACCCAGGCAGGTCGCGAAGCTGTTACCGTTCTTGAACTTCTTGTTCCAGAGAGCCTCACCCTTGGCAACATGATCCTCAAATGGAGGGAAATCACGCATGGATTCCCAGTTAATCCGCTTGTCGGCACTCAACGCATAGGAGCCGTTAGCAAATTCCTTGAAAGGTACGGTAGGAAACTTCTTCTTGAAGTAGTGTCGTAGTGCGTTTATATCGTCAGCTTGCGACGCGTAGACGCCCGTTGTGCCTAAAGCCAGGCAGGCAGCCAGTGCCATTAATACAATCTTTTTCATTGTCATATTCCCCTATAGGCTATGGACAAAATCGGTAATCGCATCTATCTCACTTTCAGATAGTATGTGGTGCTTACCAAACGGCGGCATCATTGTGTAGGGATTACTTTCTGTCTTGTCCCAGATGAATGCGCGAAGTTTGTCCCTATCAGGAAAACGTGCATTCACAGCGATCAGGGGTGGCCCAATATTACCCGCGAGAGATCCACCAGCAATCTGGTGACACGTCAGGCAATTACCTTTCTTACGATCAAATGCAACCTTTTTACCTTTCTCAATCATTGCGCTATCTGCCGCAACAGCTTGAGGCAGGGCTACAGATGAAATTGCCGCCATTACTACTACTGCCATGGCAAGCGGCTTTACTTGCAGTTCCATACTCATCCTCCTAAGTAAAAATAACCAGCGTTGGGAACAATCCCTTCGCCTCCAGAACTTATTACCAAGACTTGTTACCGATCAACTTCCCGAACAAGTCGGTTCGTTCTATGACGGATTTATAGTTTTTGATGGTTTGTCCCCTTAAGCATCTTGGTACTTTTTAGGTTCGCTTGAGACTGTACACTATGAGCGCAGCAATGAAAACATATAATCAGTGTATAAAACTAGCACAACACAAACCAATGATAGTCAACCGCTAGCACTTAAGGCTTTACTAATATATTAATCTTCTTAATAACTACTTCCCGGATAACTTTTCTTTCTTATCGTCCGAGCTTTGTTCCCGCAAATTCCTTAACTGGGCCTGCAAGCTGGCTTCTTCATGGTAATCCTGTATAGGACTCCTCAGCGCTGCTTCCAGATGTGATATCGCCTGCGATGCATCACCAAAAAGCAAGTGGTGTTCTGCCATATAGATATGTGACTTTACCGTGTCGCCACTGGCCTTACAGGCATGCGACAACCACAGATACACATTCGGATCCCCCTGGCGAAAAACAAGGTAATCTTCCAGAATTTTTCTTGCCTGCGCCGCCTGTCCGGACTGTATCAACATTCGTGCATATTCGAGCGTCAACACATAATCATCCGGGTAAGACTGACGCAACTCTTGTATTCGCTTGATTGCCATGCCGTCCCGTCCCAGCCTCAGGTCGATATCTGCTCGCTGTAGCTGAAAATAAAATGCAAGCTTGTCCTGTTGTAATAATATTTCCGATTGCGCCACCGCTTTCTCGAGCTGGCCAGCCTCTATCAACGCAAATACCAATGCGTAGCGATCCAGTAATGTATCGGCCGAGCGTTCCCCCTTCAGTGCACGTTCCAGGTCATTGGCGACCCTGGTCGGGTTATCACTCATCAGTACACGCAGGCGTGCCCTGACAATGCGATATTGCTCGGAATTCCCCCGTTGGCTCCGGGGATAATTACCCGCCCTCGCCCTCGCATCAGAGATACGTGAACCATGGACCGGGTGCGTGCTGAGAAATTCAGGAGGAGCACCACCATATAACCGGGACTGCCGGTGCATTTTGTCGAATAGCGATGCCATGCTGTAGGCATCGAAGCCGGCGCGCCCCAGCAAATCAATACCGACCCGATCGGCTTCATATTCATTCTTGCGGGTAAAATTAATCTGTGATTGCACAGAGCCTGCACTGGCAGCGGTAATCGCCGCCCTGGCCGCGTCACCACCCAGCAATATCCCGGCTATCATGGCTGCCAATAACGGGGCTTGCATAGTTTCATTGTGAAACACAGCACGGGCGATATGGCGCTGGGTGACATGAGAGATTTCATGTGCCATCACCGCCGCCAGCTCACTCTCATCCTCGGTGGTTGTTATCAGCCCCGCATTGACCCCTATATAACCGCCTGGCAAGGCAAAGGCGTTAATCGAATTATCCTTGATAGTGAAAAATGTAAAGTCATGCAGGGCACTATCCGCCTGGGATACCAGTTGATGCCCCAGCGAACTGATATATTCCTGTACGATCAGGTCATCCACTGTTACGTGGTTCTCCCGAATTTGCAGCATAATGTCACGGCCAATTTCCTTCTCCTTGGCGATAGACAGCGAACTTTCAGAAGGGTCACCCAAATCAGGTAACTCTATGCGATCAGCGTTGGCCGATAAGCTCGACAGCAACGCCACAATCAATATGTACCTTAAAATATTCATGGTATATCTATATATTCGCCTATCTCTTTATATATATAAGACTATCACCGTTAAGGTGGCTTGAGATAACTGCCCGTGCTATGTGATAATCCGCGCCCACAAGAGTTCAACCAATTTTCAGAAATACATATTAACATCCGGAAGGTAAACATTATGGACAAGACGTACTACGATTTTACAACCAAGATGGAACAAGCCAACGTGGACGATGAATACGTTCAGGGCTGGCAGATGGGCTACATCGATATGCCGGATCGTGAAGAGCAGCGTATTACCGAAGCATGGTCTGCAGGCAAGGAAGACGGCGCCGCCAAGAATATGGACAACTACACTAACTTCACCAAATAAGGTTACTGTAGAAACCCAAACAAAAAACCCGGCAGCCGCCGGGTTTTTTGTTTGGGTGACAATCATCTTATATTGTCCCCAATGTGTCACATATACCATTAACCGGTTCAGGCATATACGCTGGCCATATCACGTGTCCGCATACCGCTTTATCATCCTGATGACCTGATTTACAATCCGGCGCGGGAATAGTTACAAGTAATCCAATAGAGATTTCAGACTACCCGCCTGCCTGGACTTGGGTTCAATAATTTCAATAATATCAACGAAGCGAGAGAAACATGATTAAAACAAGTGCAGTAGCCCTCTTTACAACACTTTTATTTACACAGGCAACATACGCCGCCCCTTATATGTCAGCCGACGAGGTAAAGTCTGCGTTTACTGACAAGACCTTTGATGGCGTATTCCTGCCGAAGAATAAAAAATTCTCTGCCTATGAGGCACCGGATGGCACCCATCATGTCCTTAGACCAAACGGCAAGCGTGATAAGGGCAGGACATGGTTTGTGAATGACGAGGGTAAACACTGTACGACTCATCCCAAGTGGAAAAAGAAACCAAAATGGAAGGATGGGCGTTGTTCACATGTCTCAGATGCCGGTAATGGTGAGTATCACAAGATCAACGACAATGGAGAACACACCCACACACTCAGAAATTTCAGGGACGGTAACCAACTATAACCTGCTATAGCACCCCTTGATGATCTGGAAACTGGCTGGCTAATCCTGCCGGTTTCCAGGTCAGCATTACCTTTTTTCAGGTAATGTCTTAAACACCTACAGAGACTATCAAGTCTCTTCTCCGACCACACCCTGCCCTGGCTTGGGCACATACACATCGTCTTCCAGTTCGGTCGGCGGGGTCAGATCAATGGAACCGGTATCCAGCAGGTTCTGCATCGCATTATCAATCTTTTTATATATCTCGGGACCTTCTACGTCCATCACCTGGTCTATCACCCAGCGATTACCGTGCTCCTGGTCATCGCTCATATGTTCCTGAACACAATGCCCCACATGGCGATACATGCTGTATTTGGGACCGGAGTCTGTATCAAAACCTTCTTCGGCATACTCACCAAAGCGCTGGTTAAACAGATTGATTAGCGGCGTACGATGATCACCGGGGCCCTGCCAGTCCATGCGGTTGTCTTCCATATGCTCGGCCAGCTTTGAACCCAATGCATTGATTAATTCATTACGGATTTCTTCAGGTAGTTGCTCATAGGCAATACGGTCGACCAGGTGGACAATGAAGGCCAGGAATTCAGCGATCACATCCAGGCGCTGACCATCGTCCCGGTAGACAAAATCCTCGCCGTGCAAAGTAATTGCCGTTTCATGGGCAACCCGCCAGGCAATAAATGCCAGGGCACTGCCCTGCTCGGCAGCCGTTCTGGTTTTATCCGTACCACTCCACCACTTGGTGCGTAGGAACCTGCCTTTGACTCTGACCCTTGCCATACTGCTATAACTAATTTACCACTTCATTAATGATGATGGACTGACTGCTTATTACACGCGGATTGATGGCACTACCCAGGCCCTGCAGGTCGCCTGACCGTGGTATCGGCGTGCCGTCTCTGGACACCCGTGCGCCAACGATGACCTCATCATGACCTGAAAGATTATTGCCCTTTAACATTGCCATACTGTCATCCAGTATTACCGTGGTTGGTAAATCTGCCACTGTCAGACGTTTGACGGCCAATGGCATGGGCATACCCTGACTGGGCCTGGCAAATACATAAACGATTTCGTCTGCCGTCACCTTGCCCTTGAGAGAATCGTCCAGCGCCACATCAACCTTTACCGACAGCATGGCTTTGTCTTCTACTGCCGGCACATCTGCCGCCTCGCTAGCTACTACCTGTGGGGCTGCAGAGACACTGCTCGGTCCTGAAATTCCACGTACCTGGGATATATTCCGTTTAACCATCTCACGTGTTTGCTCGTCAAGAACCGGACTGGACAGCAGGGCTTGCCAATGCCGGAGCGCCAGCCCCGGGTCCTCATTTTGCATCGCAGCAAAACCTGCCAGCCATAATGATTTGGCATGTTGGGGATCAAGCTGCAAGGCCTTATTGACCAGTTCAGCAGGCTTTCCCTGCATATTATCGTCGCTGGAAAATGCCAGCACCTCGGCATAGTCAGCCAGCAGCTCAGCGTTGGTATCACCGAGTAATTCATATGCCCTGGCATAGGCCTTTACTGCATCAGGCATGCGATCAAGTACCAGGTAGGACTTGCCCAGCATCTGCCAACCTTCGGCATTATCAGGATTGTCGCGCAGCTTGGCTGCCAGTGTCTCGACCATCTGGTCGATAGACGGCATTTCCTGTCTCGCCTGCTGTGCCATATTTTGCCGGGCTACCTGCTGTTGCGTTGGCTGGGTCTGGCTGGTGGTAATCTCACGGTACAGGGCAACACTTGCCAGTGGTAATGAAACTATCAGAATGAGACTGAGAGAGCGGCGTGTTTTTACCGACATTGGCTGAACAACATGATCAGCATCCTCAACCAGATCAGCGGCGACCGAGGCCTCCAGATCGATACGAGCCCCGTCATATTGTTCTTCAGTCATGTTGCCGTTGGCAAAATCCGCCTCCAACTCCTGCAGTTGGTCCTTGAGTACAGCCACATTCGCCGTATTGCTATCCAGGGTTGCGAGATTTCGGGTCCGCCAAAGCGGAGTGATAAGAATAATCAGTGCCACGATCAGCATGGCTGCTGCAATCCACCAGATCATGACTGGTCCCCCTCATTATCCAGCATGGCCTTTAGACGAGCCTGCTGTTTGCTATCCGCAATGTCCTGCGCATCTTCATCCTTTGCACGCCCCTGGCGCTTGAGGATGCGAAAAATGATAACAAAACCTACAATGACCAGTAAAAAGGGGCCTAACCATAACAGTGCAGTCGCCACATTAAATGGCGGTTTATAAAGAATATAATCGCCATACCGCTGCACCATGTAATCAACGATTTCATCATTTGACTGTCCGGCATTGATTTTCTCTTTAACCTGATTGCGAAAATCCCGTGCCAGTTCGGCATTTGAATCGGCGATAGACTGGTTCTGGCAAACCATGCAGCGCAACACGTTGGATAACTCATTAAAACGCGGCTCATCTTCAACGTTCCTGAGTTCGATGTCCTGGATGGCAAGGGCCAGACCACTGGCCATCAATAACCACCCGGCCAGTAAAATATTGATTAGTCTCATGCCGAACCACCCTGTTGTCTCAATTCACGGACCAGTGGCAGGATCTCGGTCTCAAGCTTTTCTATACTGATCGGGCCGGTATGTTTATAGCGAATAATGCCCTGCTGATCGACAATAAAGGATTCAGGGGTACCGTAAACACCCCAGTCAATTGCCGCACGTCCATCGTAGTCGAAGATGCTGGCTTCATAGGGGTTACCCAGGTCACGCAGCCACTTCAATGCATCTTCCCGTTCATCTTTATAGTTAATACCGATGATAGAAATATCTGTGTCCCGGGACATTGAAACCAGTAAATCATGCTCATAACGACAGGACACACACCACGATGCCCAGACATTGACCAGGCTTACCCTGCCCTTGAGCTCGGCTGAAGAAAATGTCTGGTCAGGCTT
>JAPHTU010000102.1 GCA_026196145.1 Gammaproteobacteria bacterium | reverse complement strand
TCCTCCATCTGACTGCAGGGGACACACAAGCCGGTATATTCCAGCTCCACCTCCCCTATCTGAAACCGCCTGTTTTTTAATGCCAGTAGATTGATACCGGAGACCATGAGGTTTCTTCGCAGCATTTCCGGCCTCACCTCTTCGAGCCCTGCACAACTGGCGATAACAGGCAGATGCTCGGCCTGAATCAGGGTGACCTGGCGTTTGCCCCCGGCCTTCCGTGCAGAGCGGTCCCCCCGAATACCATGGTTTGTTATTAGCTCTGCCTGCTGCACAACTTCGACAGGCGCACGCCTCTCCGGCCGCAGACCAATCCATTCAAGCCGACCTTGCTGCGGCAGGTTATCTATCAATTGGTGAATATCCTTCATCTGAAAATCAAACCTTGACCTGGAGTCAACTCCAGCTTATACAATACCATCATGGACAGCAGAATATACACGATTGGCTCACTCGGGAAACACACCGGTCTGACGGCCGATACCCTGCGCTACTATGAAAAAATAGGACTGCTAAGCGATATTCCACGCTCCGGGGGTCAACGCCGATATACATCGCAACACCTGGAACAACTCAAGTTCATCCGCCGCGCACAGGCAATGGATTTTACGCTGGCCGAGATTGCGCAGCTACTGAAACTCCGGGTTGACCCCGTCGGTTCTCGTGCCGAGGTACGCCAGCTGGCGGAGGAAAAACTACACATAATTAACCAGCGTATAAAGACCCTGCGCAACCTGCATAAGGAACTAAAGGGACTGGTAGATGAGTGTCATCATGCCGGGCCTGGCGCCTGCCCGATTATCAAAGGTCTTGAGAAATAGACAACAGCAATCCGGAACTCAATATGAACATGATTATTGCAGTAGAAAACATCAAGTGCGGCGGTTGTGCCAGCACCATTATGAATAAAATGAAGACCCTTGATGACATTACCGATGTAAAGGTCGATATCGAGGACGGCCTGGTCACTATCGAAGGCAATAAAAGCAGGCGTGATGACTACGCCGCCGAACTGGCCAGTATCGGTTATCCCGAAGTCGGCTCTGTGCATGGCCTGGGGTCCGCTGGCGCAAAGGCAAAGTCATTTGTCAGTTGTGCCGTCGGCAGGATGTCCGACTAGACGTGCAAATAAATTGAACGATTTGGCAATAGCCTGTTCTATACTCGAGCCATGAAGCGACATTCATCGACATATCGCAGCCTGCTGTTATTAACATTGCTCTCGATGTTATTCATGCCGTTGCGCGCCTACACGATGTCGCTGGACATGAACCCTGTCCCGGATAACAACACAACGCATACGAATTGTCATGACATAGACAAGCCGGCGATGGCTGATTCCATGGACAAGGCCGATATAGCGGGTAGCGGTTGCTGCTGTGATGATATGTCAGCCAATAGCTGCCATTGCATGTCATCAGTCGCGTTAACCACGTTGACTATAGACACCGGCACTCCGGTCATTGATGCGCCACCAGTAGCGGCCTTTCTGGCACCAGACAGTTTGCCACCAACCTCCCTGCTCAGACCACCACGAGCAATCCAGCAATAATGATGTTTTCGGCCCCTGGCCGTTTACCGGTAGCCATAAAGGCGCCGAACAACAATTATTACTGGAGAAGACAATGTTATTCCTTTTGCTCCGATCGGCTGACGAGGATCCGCAGTCGTTCGATCATGACACTGCGTTGCGAAGCAAGTGCAGACGGGTGGCCACTGCACGGTCCTCAAACAAACTCATACTACTAACCACTCTCACGTTACTGGCCAGTGGTTGCGCCAGCATTAACCCTCAGGACGGGTTTGACAAAGTATCCGCGGATGTCCAGCAACGGATCGGCAATCGCGTGTACTGGTACACGGGAAGCCCGGAAGACACCGAGGTAAAACAGTCTGTCAGGGAAACACTGGCACAGCCCCTGACGTCAGCGTCCGCCGTGCAGGTCGCCCTGCTAAACAATCATACCTTGCAAGCAAAATACGCAGACCTGGGCATATCCCAGGCAGACCTGGTACAGGCCGGTTTACTGAAAAACCCGGCGCTGGAATTGACAAGACTGAAACCTCGTAAAAGCGGGGAACCCGATGACGCACTGGATGTGGAAATACGTTTCGAGTTTCTCGACATGCTGCTCATTCCCCTGAGAAAAAAGGTCGCAGCACAACAATACGAGGCCGCCAAGCGGCAGGTGACTGTAGCGGTACTGGATCATGCCGCGAGCACACGAAAGGCGTTTTATGCCGTACAAACCGCGCAGCAGGTGGAAAACATGTTTAGCGAGATTCAAACGTCAACCGCTGCTGCACTGGAAGCCGCAACCCGACTGAGAAAAATCGGCAACATCAACCAGGGGGCCTTCGATAACTTCAAGCTACAGGATGACGAGGTGAAACTAACGCTTGCGGAAGCACAGCTGGCAACGCGTAGCAGTCGCGAAAGACTGAGCCAGTTGATGGGCGTCAGCGGAGAACAGACCGGCTGGACGATAGAAGGCGGGCTTAAACCGATACCCTTTGAAGCCATTGACCTGAGTGACATTGAGCAACGGGCAGTCGACAACAGCCTGGATCTCGCCATTCTAAGACACCAGGTTCAGGCCATCGCGGACCGGGCCGGCGTTGACAATGTCGAGTCAGTCATCAATGACCTTGAGCTGGGTTTCGCCTGGGACAGAGAAGCCAGTGGGGAATGGAATGACGGCCCCATAATCGAGTTCAGGGTGCCGATATTCGACCTCGGGTTTGCACGACGCGCACGCGTACAGTCGCAAATTCAGCAGATTAAGGCCATGTATACCGCCGAGACCATCTCGATTCAGGGTAATGCACGTCTACTTGCTGATCGCCTGCGCTCAAGCCGGGAAATAGTCGAGCAGTACATAGATACCATCCTGCCACTCAACCGCAGCATCAAGGATTACGCGTTACTCAATTACAACGCCATGCAGATCGACGTATTCCGATTGCTCAGGGCGCACGAGAAACAGGTCAACAGTTATCAGCGTTTTGCCAATGCATTGAGTAATTACTGGATGGCAAGAGCCGACCTGGAAACATTGCTTTCCGGTCGCTCCCTGGCACTAGCGAACATGAGTGGCCCGGCCATTGGCATGGGCGGCGCCGATGAAGGAGGTCACTAGTGCTCCTTCAAGGCAATAATTTAGGATTCAGCGCTTCTGTGGTGTCCCGCAGCAAGGCGCAGTGCGCAGGTAATGGCCATAGTCCTTGCCAAGCGCTGCAACGTAGCTGCGGGACACCACAGGAGCGCCCTCCGGGTTGGTCTGTCTTCGCCCATGGCGGTGTTGCGCCTCTTGAAAAGGGCATGCCATTTCCTGCGAGGCGCGCCTACCCATGAACGAAGACAAACCAACTGCATCCCAAATTATTGCCTTGAAGGAGCACAAGATGAAATTATCCCGTAGAGATTTATTAACCAGGGGCGCTGCATTAACCGGCGCAACCGTTGTCGGCAGCACTATTAGCACTCCGTCATCTGCTGCATCCAGTCTTACCGACAATGGTGTTCGATACAAGGACTGGGAACAAAGCTATAGCGGCGGCTCGCTTGATGTTGAGCCACTGGAACCCGGCCTTCCCGGCAAGCATTATCAACCGGTAGTGGTACCCAATGGCGGGGCCATACCCTTCAGGATTATTGATGGCGTGAAGGTATTCCACATGATTGTCGAACCGGTGGCTCACGAATTCACGCCCGGTATGGACGCCGATATGTGGGGCTATAACGGCCGTGTTAATGCCTCGATTATCGAGGCCGTTGAAGGTGAGCGTATCCGCATCTATGTCACCAATAAACTTGATGTACCCACCACCGTTCACTGGCATGGCCTGTATCTGCCCAATGGCATGGACGGTGTTGCCGGCGTTACACAGCCCGTTATCAAGCCGGGTGAAACCTTCAAATACGAATGGACCCTGCGCCAGTTCGGCACGTTTATGTACCACGCGCACTACGACACCATGACACAGGAGGCCATGGGCCTGACCGGCATGTTTATTGTGCATCCGCGTAACCCGCAACCGGAAGATCAGGTTGACCGGGATTTCGTCCTGCTGATGAATGAATACAAGCTGGAACCCGGCACACGCAGGGTCGACCCGAATGAGATGACCGACTTTAATGTACTCACATTAAACGGTCGCGCCTTTCCCGGCACCGACCCGTTGACCATCAAACAAAACCAGCGGGTTCGGGTACGTATTGGCAATTTGTCCGCCATGGACCATCACCCGTTTCACATACATGGTTATCGCTTCAAGGTCACCGCGACCGATGGTGAGCGCATTCCTGCATCGGCGCAGTGGCCGGAAACATCGGTACTGGTTGCCGTCGGACAGACCCGTGAAATCGAGTTTATTGCCGATGCACCCGGTGACTGGATAGCGCATTGTCATATGACACATCACACCATGACACAAATGGGCCATGGCCTGACCAACATGATGGGCATGGACATCAAGGGACTGATGCCGCAGGTCAACAATGCGATCGGTGGTGGCTATATGCCGATGGGCGAAAAAGGCATGTACGACATGGCCTTTATGCAGATGGACATGCCGGAGAACTCGAGGCCCATGGCCGGTGTGCCACTGCAATACGGCAAGGGCACCATGGGCGGATTATTCACCATTTTCAAGGTTCGCGAGGAGTTGTCCGGCTATGACGATCCCGGATGGTACAAGCATCCGAAGGGTACTGTTGCAAGTCTGGCCAAGGGATCAGAGTTAAGGAAAGACGGCATCAAGGTCTGATTTAAATCAAGGAGATTAACATGCAAGACAAATTATCAATATTAACCAACCGGCGCGGGCGTTACGCCCTGGGTATATTCACTATCCTGCTGTTCGCCGCAGTATTCATAATGAACACATCTACAGCAAAGGCTGAGGAAATCACCGTCTACAAGAGCCCCACCTGTGGCTGCTGTACCAAATGGGTCAGCCACCTGCAAAGCAATGGCTTCAAGGTCAATGCCTATAATCTCAACGACATGCCATCTGTTAAACAGCAATTTGGCATCGCACCTGCGCAGCAGTCCTGCCATACCGCGGTAGTAGGGGGTTATGTCATTGAGGGCCATGTGCCGGCAGCAGATATCCGCCGCCTGTTGACTGAAAAACCGAATATACACGGACTCACGGCACCGGGTATGCCCATGGGTTCCCCCGGCATGGAAGGGCCGCACAAGGATGCCTATGACGTGCTGGCAATTGACAAGCAGGGCAAAACCACCGTGTTCAGTCAACATTAAAAGGGCCGTTCATAATGAAACCTTATTATCTAGTGAGCCTCGTTCTGGGGTTGTTGCAAATGCCCTTGTTATCAGCAGAGACCAGCCGCTGGTATAACGACGATCAGGTGAAGCAGGGGGCAAAAGTCTTCGCTGCCAACTGTGCAGCATGTCATGGCAAAAATGCTGAGGCTACGAAAGAATGGCGCAAACGTGATGCAAACGGCAACCTGGTGCCACCACCATTAAATGGCACCGCCCATGCCTGGCATCACCCATTGAAGCTATTGCGCCATACGGTTCGTAAGGGTGGCGCCCCGGTTGGCGGCACCATGCCCCCTTTTGAAGGCAAGTTATCGGCTACCGAGATAGATTCAGCCATTGCCTGGTTTCAGTCCATGTGGAGCGACGAGATTTATACTGCATGGAGCAAACGTAATGCAGATGATGGCTTTCAGCTCATCAAACCGAAACAGCAATCCGCCGATAGTCCAACAACAAGATTACTTCGACAACGATTACGTGGCGTCGAAGTAGGTAAACCACAGAAGACAGAAGTCAAGGACCTGTATCAGGTCAGGGCAGGCTCGGAATATGCGTACCTGTTTTCCGGAGGTCGTTATGCACTCATCGGAAATTTAATTGACCTTCAAACAGGGCAGAACCTTACTGAGCAGGCGAAGGAAAAATTAACCCTGCAACTGCTCGAAACCTTCCCCGAATCCGACATGGTGATATATCCCCCGGAGGATACAACCCAGCAAACCCTGACCATCCTGACCGATACCGACTGTCCGTATTGCCGGAAATTACATAAAGAAATCCCGCAGCTACAAAAGGCCGGCATCAGGGTGAGATACATTCCTTTTCCACGCGGTGGAAAGCAGGGCAAGGGCTATGCGGACATGAAAGCCGTATGGTGTGCCAAAGACAGGACAGTCGCCATGGATATTGCCAAGGGAGTTAATTCTGGTGATATCGACATGAACGGCTGCATGGAAGCTGCAGCGGTTGATCGTGGTTACGAGTTCGGACTCAAAATTGGATTGCGCGGCACCCCCGCCATTATTCTTCAGAATGGCCGCATGCTGGAGGGCTATGTACCGGCTGACAGGCTCATTGAACTGTCACGGACCAATCAATCGCAATAGGCAATAAAACTTAAACAAATCCAGGGGATCAGGAGGTGCATATGATGACGATGAATTAGCTACCGGGATAATGATCGAAGTCGAGTAAATGACAAACAGGACTCAGACTGAAAGCAAAATATTCAACAAGGCAAAGAGCGAACATAAATAGGAGTTAGACATGAAATTTGAACACCTGATTTTTACAACACTACTGGTGTCCGGCGTAGCACTGAGCGCGCCAGCCCTTAGTGAGGAAACTGGGCTAACAGCACAACCAGCTACACCCATGATGGGCCCAGGTCCGATGATGGGCATGGGTCCGGGTCAATGCCCTGGCATGGGCCCCGGAATGGATCCGAGTCAATGTCCCGGCATGGGCATGGGTCGAGGCATGATGGGTAGCAATCAAGGCAACGTGCCGATGATGGGACCAGGCTATGGTCGCGGTATGCACATGATGGGGCCAGGTCAGGGTCAGGGTATGCCTATGAGGCAATGGAACTGGTAATAGAGGAAAAGGATCAGGCCAATGTTAACCGTAAATGAACTGGTACGACGAAGTGGCGCACCTATCCATGTCGTTGGCTGTTACAAGCGCATTGGTCTGATCTGGTCTGCTATTCAACAGGAACAATCTGTCCTTTCCTCAACAGGGTTGGCGCAGACCAGACATGAGTAGATTAATAATGAATTCTCGATACAAGGTTAAAAGCATGAAGTGTAATGGCTGCGTATCAACAGTCCAGAATGCGCTTGAACAGCCAGGTGGAAGTGAATCGGTAAGCATTGACCTTGGTACTGCAATTGCGGAAATCGGTGGCAATATTGATTCTGATGAAGGGATTGAGGTATTGACTGACCTGGGCTACCCGGCAAGCAAACAGGACTGACCCTATGCCTTCAGAAACACGTCTATCCATTGCCGGCATGAGTTGCGCCGGCTGCGTGTCAGCCGTGGAAAAGGCTTTACTCGAGGTGCCCGGTGTCACGAATGCCATGGTTAATCTTGGCGAACGCACTGCCACTGTTAATGGTGACTATGATGCAGACAGCCTGCTCACCGCCATCCGCAGCGCCGGCTATGATGCTGCCGAATTACGTGATCTGGATGACGAACAGGCACTCGAGGACACTGCCTTGCAGGAGTATCGGCGTTTATGGTGGCGCGCCATCAGCGCCGGCGTGGTAGGCATGCTCCTGTTTAGCACCGGCATGTCCGGATTATTACCCGGCGTTGAAGAACAGCAATGGTTATGGCTCGGCATAAGCCTGGTTACACTACTGGTGCTGATATTTGTCGGCGGGCACTTTTTTTCCGGCGCATTAAAGTCCCTGCGCGCCGGGCGCGGTAATATGGACACATTGGTCGCCATGGGTACCGGTGCCGCCTGGCTATATTCCACAATCGTGGTTATCTATCCCGAGCTGGTACCGGGACTGGCACGTCACGTCTATTTTGAAGCCGCGGTCATCATCGTGGCGCTGGTATCGCTCGGCTCGGCCCTCGAGCTACGTGCCCGGGGCAAGACCTCCGAGGCCATCAAGCACCTGATCGGGCTGCAACCCGCGACTGCCCATGTCATACGCACAGGAGAGGAAATTGAACTGCCTGTCGCTGAAGTCGGACTGGATGAGACCATTCGTATCAGGGCTGGCGAGCGCATCCCGGTAGACGGAACAGTCTTTGAGGGAGAGTCGCATATTGATGAATCCATGCTGACCGGTGAACCCATGCCGGTAAAAAAGTCTCCCGGTGGCGCCATTTATGGTGGCACGTTGAATACCACCGGCAGCTTTCTCATGCGTTCCACCCACATAGGCCGTGACACCGCACTGGCGCATATTATTGAGCAGGTACGACAGGCACAATCCAGCAAGCCTGCTATTGGCAGGCTGGTGGACAAGGTCGCTGCGGTATTTGTACCCGTTGTTATCGGCATTGCCATTATCAGTTTTATCCTGTGGCTCACACTGGGTCCAGAACCACGCATTAACTATGCCGTGGCTTCGGCAATTACGGTACTCGTCATCGCCTGCCCCTGTGCACTTGGACTGGCGACACCGATCTCTATCATGGTCGGCGTTGGCCGGGCTGCTGAACATGGCATCCTCATACGTAACGGCGAGGCCCTGCAACAGGCCGGCATGCTGACCACCATTGTCCTCGACAAAACCGGCACGATCACTACCGGCAAACCAACGGTAACCAATATCCAGCCAACCGCTGATCTCAGCGAACGTCAGGTACTACAAATTGCCTGTGACCTTGAAGCAGGTTCAGGCCACCCGCTTGCAACTGCTATTCACGGGGCTGCCGGCGAACAGGATTTGCAGACCATGACTGTAGAAAACTTTCAGGAAATAGCCGGTCATGGGGTTACTGCCAGGCAACATTCCCGCCAACTACGACTTGGCAATACCGCCTACATGCGGACATCCGGCATTAATATTGACGAACTAACTGACAGGGCCGCCGAGCTCGAGAACCAGGGCAAAACCGTTGTATACCTTGCAGCTGATCGACAACTACTCGGCATACTCGCCATCGCCGATCCACTTAAACCTGATTCGGCCGCGTCAATCAAGCGCCTGCACGAGCTTGGGCTCAAGGTGGTGATGTTAACCGGAGACAACAGGCGCACCGCCGATGCAATCGCCAACCAACTGGGCGCAGTTCAGGTGATTGCAGAAGTCTTGCCCGGTGACAAGGCTGAACAGGTCAGGCGGTTACAGGCGAACGGTGAAGTTGTTGCCATGGTCGGGGACGGCATTAACGATGCACCGGCGTTGGCACAGGCCAATGTTGGCATCGCCATAGGCACCGGCACCGATGTTGCGATTGAATCCGCCGATATTACGCTCATGGCCGGCTCACTCGGTGGTGTGACGGATGCCATTACACTGTCTCGTGCCACCATGCGTAATATCAAGCAAAACCTGTTTGGTGCATTTATTTATAACGTACTGGGTATCCCGGTTGCCGCCGGCGTACTTTATCCAGCGACTGGCATGTTGCTCAGCCCGGTCATTGCCGCCGCCGCGATGAGCATGAGCTCCGTGACTGTCGTCAGCAATGCATTGCGGCTTCGCAAGGTGGGACTGGATTGATGGGCTACCACGGATCAGGCCAATAATGCCCTGGAAATGGGCCGACAGGCCTGTTACTGGTGGTTTTTCCGGGTAATGTCGCATTTTGCTGCCCCGTTACTCCCACTTTTGGGCTACCAGCGATTTATCTGCTTGGCAAGCGGTGCTATCTTTCCTGACCGTTAACTTTTATTGCCGGGTTCGCTTTTCGCCTCGAATGGCACATAATCTGCGGGATGCATTCACAGGCCCTAGCTGGTTGTTGTAATTCGCCCAGGGGAGTAGAGTTTCAACGATCTGCTAGATAAATAATCTTCAGCACGAGGTTGTATATGTACCATTTTTCCACCACATTACAGGACGATTTCAATACAGTGATTGACAAGGTGACCGAGGCACTAAAGACCGAGGGCTTTGGCGTGCTGACGGACATCGACGTCAAAGCCACGTTCAAGGCCAAGCTGGATGTAGACCATCGACCCTACCGCATACTCGGGGCCTGCAACCCGGCATTTGCCCACAAGGCGATCTCCGCGGAACCCGATATCGGTTTATTATTGCCCTGCAATGTGGTCGTCAGGCAGGAAGAAAATAATGATATTACAGTGGCCTTTATGGATCCGGCCGCCGTGCTGCAGCTGGTCGACAAGGAGGGCATTTCCGAAATCGCATCGGAAGTACGCTCCCGTCTTGAGCGCGTTTGCGCCGCAATTTCAAATTAAACCAACAACCAACCGGAGGGACTCAATGAAGAGAAGGAATCAAGTACTGGCTGCTGCGATACTTTGTACCACAGGCGTTACAGGCCATGCCGCTGGCGAGTACATGCAACCCAATATGCCCATGTATATGGGAGGCCCGTACCCACCCCCCATGTACCCGATGCATCAGCAACCGCATCAAGCCATGCCAGTACCTGCGGACAATCCTTCCGAAGCACAGTCCGCTAATGATACGAAAACACAACAAGTCGCCAGTGCGTCAACCAGGCCTGAATACTGTCAGCACAAGTCACACCAGGACACGAGTATCTACAAGATAAGGGCCATGCAAAGACAGCAGGACAAGATGCAGACACATATGCAACGCATGGAAAATCACCTTGCCAATATCGAGGGCCTGATAAGGCAGATGGTAGAAAACCGCTAATTGCCCTGTTAACGACTGCGGCACCTCTTGCTATCCTGTCAGGCAGTGCCGCAATTTTATTTCCCTCGCAACCCCGGCAAAACCCATGAAATCCTGGCGCGACCTGATTGGCTTATCCAGCAATACCACCAGCCATATTGAAAAATATATTTCCGGGCTGGGTGCCTTTTGTGGAATCTACGGGATCTGGCTGGTCAGCTCGCAATTTCTTGATCCGCAGGTCACGCCGTTAATTGTTGCCTCCATGGGTGCATCTGCCGTACTGCTATATGGCGTACCACATGGGCAGCTATCCCAGCCATGGAACCTGTGTGTCGGGCATTTCCTGTCTGCGCTTGCCGGCGTCAGCTGCGCCATGCTCATTCCAGATGAGGGGCTGGCCGCCGGCGCGGCCGTCGGGCTGGCCGTGTTTCTGATGCACTATACGCAATCCATACATCCACCCGGCGGCGCTACTGCACTGTTCGCGGTGATCGGCGGCCCCAGTGTTCACCAGTTGGGATTTGGCTACGTTATTACGCCGATAATGCTCAATGTACTGGTCATCCTCGGTGTCGCCATTATCTTTAACTACCCCTTCCGCTGGCGACGTTACCCGGAAGCCATCACACCACCCATAAAATCCTGCGCCCAAACCCACTTACGACATAACGATTTGCAGTATGCACTGGAGCAGCTGGATGCCGTTTCAACCATTACCGAGCATGAGTTGGCAGAGTTATTTACCCTGGCAGAAAAACATGCCCTTGACGACCACCTGGCTATCACCGACATACACATCGGTCGATATTATTCAAACGGCCGCCTGGGGTCTGAATGGTCTGTCAGGCATTTAATCGACGGACCCGAGGACTCCACCCACGAGGATGATCAACTGGTCTACAAGGTGATCGCGGGCAATCTGAGACATATGACAGGCTCGGCCAGCCGCGATGAACTCGCAAAGTGGGCACGTTATGAGGTTATTCCTGATGAAAGCCGCCACCACGGCTGGAAACGGGTAAAG
>JAPHTU010000033.1 GCA_026196145.1 Gammaproteobacteria bacterium | reverse complement strand
GGACGCCGCTTATGCCGACCGCTGGTTTTTTGAGTAGCGCAGTGAACGCGAAAGCGCGAGTTATTGGGGCGGCCTTCTCTTTGGTTACTTTCTCTTGGCCGCGCAAGAGAAAGTGACTTGCGCTTCAGGATAAATACAAAAAGAATATAACTCTTAAGAGCGCAAAATAGACTACAGGCCTGCCTTGATGAGACAAAGGAAAAACTACAACCACCTTCGATCAACATACTTCCCTTTGATCATCCTCTCTATACTCTCCCGCATAATCTTCCTGCCCCACTTGAACTCTTTATAAAGCACAACAAAGTTCCAGGTATCACGTAGCAACAAGATACGTTCCTTCATCGGTAACTTCATCAGAGCCTCGGGAAAATCAGCTTCATGCGGCTTGCCGAAGGCTATCATCAGCGGGTTCCACTGATCGGTAGTACGTTTGACCTCGGATGCAATCATCTGCCGATAATGATGATGCACCGGCTTGTTGGTTTTATGCGCCTCGACCACGGCCTCACCTGCTATGGCGCCGGTATGTAATGCGCAGCTCATACCCTCGCCTATCATATTCAGGAAACCGGTACTCTGGCCGGTCAGCAGGACATTGCCTTTGCCGAGTATGTAGGTGTTCAGCAAGGAGGGGCCAAAGTTTTCGGAACAGCCTTCATGGTCACAGTCGGCAGGCTTGAGTTTCACGCCGTGCTTTTCGTCCAGGTATTTTGCGACATTGGCATGGCGCTCATGGAAGTTGTCGCCACGCTTGAAACCGGCACCGACTATCTGCCGGCCATCCCGTGCATGGCTCCAGGTATAGTGCCCCAGTTCCGGGTGGAACCAGAAATGAAAATATTCCTCATCTAGCGGGCATTCCTCGATCTCGTGAAACTTCTGGCCGACAAAGAACCACGGGATCTCCTTGTTGTATTCTGGGTAAATCGAACGACGCACTATTGAACTTGGTCCATCGGCACCGATGATATGGCGCGCACGAAAGGTCAGGGTATCACCACCCTTTGCCCTTGCCGTTACCTCTACATAGTTTTCATGATCGGTAACACTTAGCACGGAAGTCTGGTCCATAACCTCGGCACCACTGCGCTGTATTGCCCAGTAATCTGAATATTTTCGATGCAGGTGTGGTGTTGTGCCACCAAAGAAATCCATCGGCAACTGCACCAGGCTCGGAAAATGGAAGGTCACACCGCGACAATAGGTTGGCTCATGTAACGCCTGCCGCGGTACCGGGCCAAAGTTTTCCAGCAGGAAACGATAACCCCGTGGTGACAGAATGCCGCTGCATATCTTGTGGCGAGGTAGTTCCTGTCGCTCCAGTATCAGTGTCTCCAGGCCGGCATCTACTGTGCGCTTGGCAGCCGCAGCGGCAGCCAGACTGGCACCAACGATCAAGACATCAACCGTTCGTGTCATGGCAACAGCTCCGATATATAGCTGACAGGCTGTTCACAGTGTTTCGTCAGTAAATGATAATCAGCCAGTGATTCCACCACGATACGTTTCACCTTACGTCCCTGTAGCAACCAGTCTATCTGCGCCTTGCTATCAAAACCATTTTTCGCATGCGCACCTGTGGGTATCGCCAATCGATGCAGGTCACGACTTAACTGGCATTCGGTCTCACAATACAGGGCATCATAATAAGCCAGCATGTTTTGGTAATCTGCATGATAGGACTGGCTATCCATCATATAAAAATCACTGGCTTTCAGCTTGCGCCTGAAAGCCTGTTGTGATGACAGCAACTGACCAAGGGACTGCATGGATATTTGCGGCAATTTGCTCCTGATTACAGACTGCAGCAGGCCATCACTGATAATGATTTTCTTAACTGGCTGCAGCGTGGTTAAAAACTGATGCAGCCTGTCAAAATTCACCTGCCTGCCTGACTGCATTGCCTCGCTGATATCGTCGCCCTGATCGCTCGCCAGTACAGCCTTCTCATGACCGAGCAGGTCCATTACCTTGTCCAGTTGTTCCTCGTCTGCCAGCAGTGCTCTGTCTGCAACAAAAACCACCCTGCCTTTTTGATCGGCAGACTTACCTTGTTCCCCGGCAGGCAAAGGCTCATGACTAAAGGCACTGCGCATGGCGATCAACATCTGCATCAGATCGATATCCTGTGGACATAGCGGTGCACAGGCTCCGCATAATACGCAGGCAAACACGTCTTCACGCACCAGTTCGGGATCACGCTGACTGGCCTTTGCCAGACCATGTGGCGTCCTCATAACGTTGCCGCCCTGCTGGTAGACCGGACACACCATGGCGCAAAGACCACAACCATGGCATCGACTGACATCGATTTTTTCTGCCGGATATAGCATTAAAAGATCACGTCTCTATTCAGGATCATGGCAGGATCAAGTTCACGCTTCATGGCCAGATGTTTATTAACGACTTCATCACCCAGCGCACGACGGATATATCCCTTCATCATGCCGCCAAAGCGGTAGTAGCTGGTTTGCATATCGACGCCGATATCATATATATCGTTTTTGAATGACTGTAGTTCATCACGTGAATAATCACGTTCATCCAGCATCGGTTCAAACTCGCAGCCATAACTGATGCCTTTGGCATCAGGCGGAATGCTCGATAGTTCATAGTGCGCCTGATGATCTTCTCTCAGGCGGATGCCAACGCAATATAGCGTGTAATGTTTGAAGTATTTCTTACATACCTCGTTGCCACGCTCGACCGCCTCGACAAACTTGTCCACGTTGGTCGCCAGGTCTGGAATCACCATATGTTTGTGTCCCCAGTGTTTCCACACGGCACGCGAGAAAACCGCCGTTCGGTCCAGTAGCTCGCCATTACACATATGTTCCGGTGGCTGCAGATCGGGAAACAGGTCGCGCTTGCGGTTTAATAAAAACAGTGCCTCACGTATTCGCCAGGGGTGTAGCACGTAGTAGCCAATCAGGCGCAGGCCAAAGCCAAGCTCACTCCCACCTTTTAACTGGCCACGCCATTGGTCAAAGAATATTTTTTCCTGTTGGGCAGAATCGAAACCGACCAGCAGGGTAATCGCCTTATCCATCATGGTCAGTATGCCACTATAGTCACATACCTCATTTGCATCCAGTTGCTGCAAATCCTCAATCGCACTACGCAATGAGGCATAGTAAAAGTAGTGCATGCGCATCGGCGTGTAGGGTCGAATCCTGAGTGTCACCTCGGTGATGATGCCAAACTGGCCGTACCCCAGGATGATGCGTTCAAACCATTCAGGGTTCTCGTTGTCCGAGCATTCAAGCACCTCTCCTGTTGGTGTAACAATTTGCAGAGACAGGACCTGGTCTGCGCTGCAGCCATATTTACAGGAATTCACATCAATGCCACCAACGCCAATGGTGCCACCCACCGAAGAGGTAAGATTGAGTGGCGCGGACAGGTAATCCATACCATCACGGCGTAGAACCTCGGCCAGCCGATGCCAGAATATGCCGGGCTGGGTCCTGACAGTCAGCGCCTCGGTGTCAACGGCAACAACCTTCTTCATACCGGTCATATCCAGCATGACGCCACCATAGGCGACTGATTCACCCTCGGTCGTCAAACCACCACCTCGCAAGGTCACCGGTACGGCGAACTCCTGTGCACGTTTCATCAATATGGCAATCTGCTCGGCGCTTTCCGCCATCACCACACCATGGCACAGGCCATTTGCCAGGCCGCCGGCATCGGTCTGGTAAACACCACGCATACCATCGGCTTCAATAACCTCGACGCTGTCAGCCTGCAGCGCAGCGACAAAATCACGCCACTGCGCTTGTCCTTGCCAACGTGAGGGATTGGTCTGCTGACGAGGTATCCCCTGCAGGGCATCTGGTGCTACGGGACAGGGTGGCAGTTCACCAAGCGGTATAACGGGAATTTCCAAGTGAATAACGGCTTTGATTCATTTCGGGCGGCAAGTTTAGGCCAAAATCTGTATCGGCGATAGACTCAGATCATTTTCTTGAATGTTAATCCCGCGGCGCAGGATAAATGGCAATTCCCGACTGGTTCGCTATCATGCCCAACCATGGCGCATGATCCCGAATCTCCCCCAAACCCGCAGACCGATGCGGTAGTGCATTTTATTCAGCAGCTCTATCTCGGCTGCCCGCGCGTCATCGTCACGCCGGCCATTCTCGTCATCAGTGCCATCGCCTTTGTTTTCCTGTTAACGAAAGGCGCCGGAATAAGCGGTGATAACCTGGACATCTATATTGAGTATGGTGCAAACCTCGGCGCCCTGACCAAAGACAATCAATGGTGGCGGCTGCTGGCAGCAATATTTCTGCATTACGGTATCCTGCACCTGGCTTTCAATATGTGGGCCCTGTGGGACGCGGGACGCCTGACCGAACGCCTCTTCGGACATACCAACTTTGCCTGGATATACCTGTTTAGCGGTCTGTTTGCCAGTCTCAGCAGCCTTTACTGGAACCAGGACGATGTCGCCAGTGTTGGCGCATCCGGTGCGGTATTTGGCGTATTTGGCGCCTTGATCGGTTACCTGGTCAGACAACGACATACCGTGCCCGAATTACTGCTTAAGCAATTGCTGAAAACCGCCTTGTTCTTTACCGGCTTCGCCCTGGTTTTCGGTTTTACCGTGCCGGCTATCGACAATGCCGCGCATGTTGGCGGTCTTATCAGCGGATTGCTGCTGGGACTGCTGCTGGCAAAACCGCTATCGCGAAAACGCCCGCGCCTGGTTCCCGCTTTGCTGGCACATGCCGGCAGTGTTGCCCTGCTGGTTACTGCCATCACACAGGCCCCGCCCGCTTACTATGACTACCAGGCGCAGAGACAGGCCGAACAGGTTATTAAAAGATTCGTACAGGAAGAAAACCAGCTCATGAACGAGTGGCGCGCACTGGTAGAGGAGTTACAATCTGGCAGGCTGGTCACCGAGGTGAATATACAGCAGCAACTCAATCGCATGCTGGATGACTGGTCACAGTTGCAGGGGCAGACCAGGGCAGCGGGTAAAATCCAGCTTAAGGCCAGACAACGTATCGCACTATTGCATGAATATGCGGGGTTCCGCATTGACAATATCCACTACCTGAACCGTTATATTGAAACCGGGGATGAACAACAGATGCGCTATATCACCAATAATATGCAGAACATAAAACGCGTACTGGACGCGTTAAACAAATCAGCCGGTATCGAGCCCTAATGTTTATTGAACTTGTCTACCCAGGCCATACCCAGGGCAGAAAGCACGAATGTCATATGAATAATGACATACCACATCAACTTGTCATTCTCGATCTGGGTCGCATTCATGAATTTTTGCAGCAGGTGAATGGAAGATATCGCCACGATGGAAGCAGCCACTTTCTGTTTTAATGAACCGGCATCCAGCTTACCCAACCAGTCAAGCTTTTCCGTACCTTCATCAATATCAATGGTTGATACAAAATTTTCATAGCCGCTCAGCATCACCATGATAATCAATCCACCCACCAGTGCCATATCAACCAGTGAAAGAATCACCAGCACCATATTCGCTTCACTGGTTGACAATATCAACGGGAAGATATGCAGTACCTCCTGGAAAAACTTGATGCCAAGCAATACCAACGCAAGACTCAGACCCAGATAAATAGGTGCCAGCACCCAGCGGCTTGCATACAATACTCTTTCTACAACTGCTTCCATTTTGTTTAATCCCCGCCTGTCCAAATAACAATATCAAATGCCCTTGATAGCAAACTCAAAGGTGGTTAGTGCCTTTATATCCGCGTCGTTCAATGACCCCGCTTCAACCTGGTAGGCGCTACATTCACGGCGCGGTGCGTAGCCTTTACGCAACTGGTCAAAGGCCTCGCCACGGTCGACATCCGGTAAGCCAAACGTTTCACGCAAATCGGCATCGTCTTTACGCACATCATAAACGTGGTGCAGACACTGCCTCACCAGTTCGATCGTGCCGGTTTCTGCCGGCGGGATTATCACTGACTGCTCTGGCTTCGGCAATACCGACTGCGGATCCCATTGCGGCGCACTGCCGGTAAATTTACATAGCGCATGATATAACATCTGTGTTGCGCGCAGCTTACCGTCAATGCTATAGCCCGCGATATGTGGCGTAGCGATATCAACCATGCCCGCCAGTTCGGTGTCGATGACCGGCTCGTTATTCCACACGTCCAGGATTGCCCTGAATGAGCGGCCATTAAGGAGCCTGTCTTTTAATGCAGCCTCATCAACAACATCGCCGCGGGATGTATTGATAAACAGGCAGTCCTCGGGCAGAGATTCAATAAACTCACGATTGATCAGGTTTCGGGTCGCATGCCTGCCTTCTTTAACCAGCGGCACATGGACACTGATAATATCTGCTGAGGCCAGTTCCTGCATGGATACAAAACCTGACTGACCTTCTGCTTCGGCGCGGGGCGGGTCACAAACCAGGCACTGCAGGCCAATGGCCCGCATCCTGGCCATCACGCGTGATCCGACATTACCACAACCGATAATACCTACCGTCTTATCAATCAACCCTGATGCACTAGCGTCACTCACCGTAAATAAGGCACTTAATACATATTCGGCAGCAGATATCGCATTACACGCCGGGGCATTGGAAAACTCGATGCCCTGCCCCGCAAGCCACTCAAGATCTACATGGTCTGTGCCAATGGTGGCACTGCCTACAAACTTTACCCGGCTGCCGGATAACAGGGCAGCATCGACCCGGGTGATCGAGCGCACCAGCAATACGTCGGCATCGCATACATCATCCGCTGTCATGTGACGGCCATGCAGCGTTCGCACTTCACCAAAGGGTGTAAACGCCTCGTGTACAGCCGGTATGTTTTCGTCCGCAATGATCAACATAATTTTCGCAATCGTCGCTCAGACGAGTCAATTCGCCCGCAACATCCTGTACATCGCCGCTTCGGCGTCCTGCCTCTCGCAGCATACTGTCCATCCCTGGACATAAAAAAGGGGGCCTCGGCCCCCTTTCTTCATCCTTTGAGGCGGGCTTAGTCTTTACCGACCTCTTTCATGCTGAGGCGGATACGACCCTGGCGATCAATCTCCAGCACCTTAACTTTAACGACATCACCTTCAGACAATTTGTCGCTGACCTTCTCGACACGCTCTTCACAAATCTGTGAAATATGGACCAGGCCATCTTTACCCGGCAGGATGTTAACAAAGGCACCGAAGTCCATGAGGCGTGCAACCTTGCCCTCATAAATCGTACCGACTTCAACCTCTGCAGTGATTAACTCGATACTCCTGAGAGCGGCCTCAGCGGCATCCTTGTCCGGTGATGCGATCTTGATATTACCGTCATCATCAATATCAATGCTGGCACCGGTTTCTTCGGTAATAGAACGGATAGTTGCACCGCCCTTACCGATAACATCACGAATCTTGTCCGGATCAATTTTTATGCTCAGCATTTGCGGCGCATAGTCAGACATTTCCGCACGTGGCTCACTAATGACCTTGTTCATTTCTTCCAGGATGAACATGCGACCGGCATTGGCCTGTTCCAGTGCCTTCTCCATGATCTCCCTGGTGATACCTTCAATCTTGATATCCATCTGCAGAGCGGTAATACCATCTTTGCTGCCAGCCACCTTGAAGTCCATATCACCGAGGTGATCTTCATCACCCAGGATATCGGTTAGTACGGCAAAGTCATCACCTTCCTTGATCAGGCCCATGGCGACACCGGCGACTGGCGCCTTCACAGGGACACCGGCATCCATCAGTGACAGGCTGGTGCCACAGACACTGGCCATGGAGCTGGAACCATTGGATTCAGTAATTTCTGAAACCACACGTATGACATATGGAAATTCTTCCTGGCTTGGCAGGATAGCTTCAACACCACGACGCGCCAGACGACCATGACCAATCTCACGACGCTTGGTGCCACCAACACGGCCGGTCTCACCGACACAGAAAGGAGGAAAGTTGTAATGCAGCATGAAGGGGTCTTTACGAGTACCTTCCAGGGCATCAATAATCTGT
>JAPHTU010000289.1 GCA_026196145.1 Gammaproteobacteria bacterium | reverse complement strand
GGGATGAAGTTTTCAAAGCGAGTGTACTGTCCAAGAAAAGTCAGGCGATCGATACCAATGGGTCCATTACGCTGCTTGCCGGTAATAATTTCGGCCACACCCTTGTCCGGGCTGTCCTCGTTGTACACCTCGTCGCGATAGATAAATACGATCACGTCTGCATCCTGCTCGATCGCACCTGATTCACGTAAATCCGACATGATGGGCCGCTTGTTGGGGCGTTGTTCCAGTGAACGATTTAACTGCGACAACGCAACTACAGGCACCTCAAGCTCCTTGGCCAGTGCCTTCAATGACCGGGATATTTCCGAAATCTCGGTCGCACGGTTTTCACTGGAGCCATGTACCTGCATCAGTTGCAGGTAATCAATCACGATCATACCCAGGCCATGTTCACGCTTGATGCGCCGCGCACGCGCACGAATCTCGGTGGGGCTTAATGCCGAACCATCGTCAATATAAATGGGCGCCTCGGCAAGAATGGATACAGCCGAGGTGACCCGTGGCCAGTCCTCTTCACTCAGCTTGCCGGTGCGGATCTTCTGCATTTCGATACGACCAAAAGAGGCAACCATTCTCAGTGCCAGGGCATCACCCGGCATTTCCATACTGAATATCGCGACGGTTTGCTTGGTCTTGATCGCCACGTTCTCCGCCATATTCATGGCGAATGAGGTCTTGCCCATAGAGGGACGACCGGCGACGATGACCAGTTCACCCGGCTGTAATCCTGAAGTGCGTTCATCAAAGTCGTCAAAGCCGGTCGGCAGGCCGGTTATTGAGCTGCCCTGGTTGTAGAGCATGTCAATACGATCAACAACCTTGGTCAACAGGCCGGGCAAGGCAACAAAACCCTGTTTGGAACGTGAACTTTGATCAGCGATATGAAAAACCTTCTGTTCTGCACGATCCAGCAGTTCACGACTGTCCCTGCCCTCGGATTGATAACCATCATTGGCGATATCGGTGCCGACGCGAATCAATTGTCGCAATATCGAGCGTTCCCGCACAATCTCGGCATAGGCATCGATATTGGCCGAGCTGGGCGTTTCATTTGCCAGCGTGGCAAGGTAGGCCAGCCCGCCGGTATTATCCAGTTCTCCAAGGCTGTCGAGACGCTCTGATAGTGTCACGACATCAAACGGCTTGCCCGTATCCGCCAGCCCGGCAATGACACTAAAGATATGGCGGTGGTCGGCGCGGTAAAAATCCTCTTCCGTGATTTTGTCACCGATCTTGTCCCAGGCCTGGTTGTCCAGCATCAAACCACCCAGCACCGATTGCTCGGCCTCGATGGAATGCGGCGGCACGCGCAATGAGCGCGGCTCATCATCCGGGTATTCGAGGTGGGCTAGTTGAGGATCATTCATGAACTGGGGCCGAGCTGTTATTGGCCGACATTGTATTGGGAATGGCTCCGAATTTGAATCACGGGCCGCTAATATTGGCCCCTGCGCCTGCCGATAAACCAATAAAAAAGGCCGCACAGCAAGCTGTACGGCCCTATATTATTTTTTAAAGAATCTTATTCTTCTGCTTCGACCGTGACCTTCACGTTTACATTGATATCGGTATGTAAATGCAGACCCACCTCGAACTCACCGATGGTACGAATCGGACCTTCAGGCATTCTGATTTCTTTCTTTTCAACGTCCAGTCCGGCTGCTGTAATCGCTTCGGCAATTTCACGTGGTCCGATAGAGCCAAACAACTTGCCCTCGGTACCTGCCTTGCCGGCAATAACGACCTTCAGGTCTTCTGCCTTGGCCTTGCGTTGCTCGGCGGCTGCCAGGGTCTCTGCTGCAATTTTTTCCAGCTCGGCCCTTCTGGCTTCAAACTCGGCCACGTTCTCGGCAGTGGCAAATTTTGCCTTACCTTTTGGCACGAGAAAATTTCTTGCGAATCCGGACTTAACGCTGACCTTTTCACCAAGGTCACCCAGATTTTCCACTTTTTCCATTAATATAACGTCCATCACGTCACCACTTTGTTCTCAAGTCACTCACTAATATCCGGCTTGTTTTTTCGCGGCACTCGCCGACGAAAATCAAACCACGTATCTACCAAACCCAGTCCGGAAATAACCGGGCTGGCATAGTTGGGTACGATTGCCAGCAGCAGGTAAAGACTTACCAGCCAGCCAACGCCCATTCCCGTCATTCCTATCAGGCTGTGCACTACCGCCAGACCCTGAAAAAAGAACAACAACCACAGCACAGTCACCATATCGGTCGACAGGGCGTGTTGTCCAAACAATGATACCGCCAGTAGCGCCATCATCACCAGGGCCGTCACATGCCCCAGACGCAAGGCATAAAACTCCTGCCTGAATCCACCCGGGTTATACAACAATGCCTGCCACCACCTGGCAAGCAACATACCGGTAATCAATACTACGCAGACCATCGCCGCCAAACCACCTGTCAGCACCTGTGCAAGCGTCATCATCAACTTGTCCAGGTCCGCGCTGCTTTGCAACAATTGTTGCTCAACAAACAGTGGCCTTAGATACTGATCCAGTAACACCAGCCAGAAAGCCCCTGGATCTGACACCAGCAGATAAAAAGCGGCGACACATCCCAGGCCAATCACGCCAGCCGCATTAATCATCCAGGCCGGTGTCGACATTAACCGGTAGACCATGGCGATAATCCACGCCGTCAGCCAGAAAAATGTCAGCACGATCAGGTCCAGTCTGATGGGCTGCGCTGAAAGCAGGGTCATGGAACCCAGTAACGCAATACAACCCAGCAATATCAGCAGGCCTTCCCTGCTGCCCCGCCTCATGGTCACTAACCCCAGGGAGGCAAGACTCATTACCAGTAGCGGTGGAAAGACAAAGCCCAACACCGCAAATCCACTGGTAGCAACCAGGCTATTCATCCGCCTGGCCATAATCCATGTCGCTATCGTTCGCATAACGCTACAGATCGCGACACATGGCCGCACAAAATATTACTTGTGTGCGTCCGTGTACGGCAGTAATGCTACGTAACGTGCGCGCTTGACCGCAGTCGCCAGCTGTCGCTGGTATTTGGCGCTGGTGCCTGTAATACGGCTGGGCACTATTTTACCTGTCTCGGTAACATATTCCTTCAGGGTATCAAGATCCTTGTAATCGATCTCTTCAACACCTTCCGCACTGAAACGACAATATCTTTTACGTCTAAAAAAACGGCTCATTTAAAGTTCCTCCGGTATCCGTTATTCGGCTGCTGTGGCGTCTGCGGCCGAATCATCAGACGACTCAGGTGCCGCGCTTTCTTCACTGGCAGCAGGACGGGTTTCTTTCTCTTCACTGGCAGCAGGGCGGGTTTCTTTCTCTTCACTCTTGGCAAGCGGAGAAACGTCACTGTAGGCCTTTTTCATGCGGATGATCATATTGCGTATCACGGCATCATTAAAACGGAAGGTACTTTCGAGTTCATCGATCGGCGCCTGGCCACACTCAATATTCATTAGCACGTAATGCGCCTTGTGAATGTCCTGGATCGGATAGGCCAGTTGACGGCGTCCCCAGTCCTCAAGACGATGGATAACACCGCCGTCAGATTCAATCATGGTACGGTAACGCTCGATCATGGCAGGAACCTGCTCACTCTGGTCAGGGTGGACCAGAAACACAATTTCGTAGTGTCTCACTGTTTCTCCCTACGGGTTAATGCTTCCCGCACGCCATTTATTGGCTGGTCGTCGGTGAAGCAAGGAGTTATAAAATCAAGGGCACAAGACCCTTAAACGGGCGCGGATTCTACTGTATGCCGCCGGACTTGGCAACACCCGCAGACCGTGTACCCCGCGAAAACCGCAGGATTTGCTTCGAATGCACGGATAGGCCTATTCCGCGGGGCGGATAACACGAAACGTGACAGGATAACGAAAGTTCTCGCCGTTATAGGTTTTCACGGCCGCCATAATGGTGGCGATAATATGCAACAGGATGACCAGCCCGAGAAACAGAAAACCAATCAGAATAAATACCAGAATGTAGCTGAATATCAGATAGAAACTGATGGTTAACTGGAAATTCAGTATTTCCCTGCCCTGCTGATCGATATAGCTCGATTCCTTGTGCTTGAGCGACCACAGGATCAGCGGCACCAGGATATGGCCAAATGGTACGCCGATATAGCTGCTTAATCCGGCCAGATGCATCCAGGTAGCGTAGGTGCGCTCACTATCCGTTGCATACAATCCATTATTCACGTTGTTCCTCCTGAACGACGTTGACGAACTACTTCGTATAACACTACACCCGTTGCAACCGAGACGTTCAGACTCTCGACATGGCCCTGCATGGGGATATTCACCAGTTGATCGCAATGTTCCTGGGTCAAACGCCGCATGCCCTTGCCTTCGCTACCCATAACAATCACCCTTGGGCCGGTTAAATCTGCCTGGTATAACGCTTCGCCCTGCATTGCCGTTCCCGTAATCCACAGGCCGGCATCCTGCAATTGCTTCAGTGTACGCGCCAGATTGGTCACCTGGATGAAGGGCAGGCGTTCTGCCGCACCACTGGCTGATTTTCGCGCGGTTGCCGTCAGGCCTGCAGCCCGGTCTTTGGGTACGACCACCAGGTCCACGCCCGCTGCATCTGCGGTCCGTAAACAGGCGCCCAGGTTATGCGGATCGGTCACACCGTCCAGCACCAGTACCAGTGGTGGTGACTTTGCATCAGCCAATAAATCATCGAGGTCTTTTTCCGAATACGATTTACCCGCACGGGTCATCAGCACTACACCCTGATGTACCTGCCCCTCGGCCTTGGCATCCAGTTCATCACGCCCTAGAAATTCCAGCGGCAGGGAGTGCCGTTTAGCCAGATCAAGAATCGACTGCATACGCTTGTCGTGACGTTTCCTGTCTATCCATAGCCTGACCACTTCTGCAGGCGCGGCCTCAATGGCCGACTTCACCGCATGAAGTCCGCAGATGACGACCTGATTGCTCACCTCCTGCGGCCCCGGCGACGCGAGGATTTTGATCGCGATTTCGATCTCATCGGTCGTGCAGTATTCAGTTTTTTCGGCAGATTCACCGGCTCCAGATCGATTTTACGCTCGTCAACGGCAACACGAATCACGCGTACACGGATGGTTTCACCGATACGAAAAGTAACGCCGGAATGCTCGCCTACCAAACGATGGTGAATGGCATCGTGATGAAAATAATCGTGCCCCAGTGAAGTCACGTGAATGAGACCGGAAATATCCATATCGTCCAGCTCGACAAACAAGCCAAAATTATTGACGCCGCCAATGACGCCGTCAAATTCATCCTCTGTGTGATCACGCAGGTATTCACATTTCAGCACCTCGACCACGTCCCAACTTGCCTCATCGGCCCGACGCTCATTAATTGAGCAATGGTGGCCATGCTTTTCCATCTCGATCTGGCTATATTCGTATTGGGCCGGTTTGCCGCCACCCAGTACATGGCGGATGGCACGATGCACCAGCAAGTCGGGGTAGCGCCTGATCGGCGAGGTAAAGTGTGCATACTGGTCCAGCGCAAGTCCAAAGTGACCTTCATTCGCAGGTTGATACATCGCCTGCTTTAATGAACGCAACAGCACGGTCTGTATCACATGTGCATCCGGTCGTTGCCTTGCTTCTTTCAATAGATTTGCATAATCCTTCGGTGTCGGCTTATCACCACCACCCAGTGACAAACCGGCTTCAGCCAGGAACAGGTTCAGGGCCTCCAGCTTGTCCGGTGCCGGGCCGCCATGTACGCGGAACAGGGCCGGCATTTTGTGTTTTTCCAGAAAACGGGCCGCGGCAATATTCGCCGTGATCATGCATTCCTCAATCAGTTTATGCGCCTCGTTCCTGACAATCGGCACGATGTCCTTCACTGCCCCGCTGTCATCAAACTCAAAACGGGTTTCGGTGGTTTCAAAGTCAATTGCACCCCGGCGCCGACGCGACTTGGCCAGCACCTTGTATAAGCTGTGCAAGTCTTTCAGGTGCGGCAACACTTTATTAAATTGTTTTGATAACGCCTTGTCGCCATCAACCAGCATGGCCGCCACCTGCGTATAGGTCAGGCGGGCATGAGAACGCATGACCGCCTCATGAAAACGTGTACGCCCCAGTTTACCTTTTGGAGTGATCTCCATCTCACACAGCATGCACAGGCGATCCACATGCGGGTTAATAGAGCACAGGCCATTCGACAGGACCTCGGGTAACATCGGCACTACGCGATCCGGAAAATAGGTGGATGTACT
>JAPHTU010000198.1 GCA_026196145.1 Gammaproteobacteria bacterium | reverse complement strand
GCCGCATCATAGCTACTAAGGTTATAAATACGAGATAATGCCAAAATCCTGTTAAATGACTGATGCGCCGTTAAAGGATCTACATGAATGGGCAGATTTTCTAATTGCGCAATAAATCGCTCGATCTCTCCTGCCTTGACCTCAGAACGCTTCTCCGCGCCCAGTAATACATTAGCTGCCTCAAGGTGCCATAAATTGGGTACCAGCGCATCCGCCTCGACCATACTCTTTAATACCTTTTCCGCGTATTTCTGATCCGATATGTTCTCGCTTTCCAATAACCAACGCATGGCAACAGAGTTATCCAGCACAAACGCCGTCATTTGCGCCCACTTACCTTTAACTCATCAAGCAAAACGCCAGATACCCGATGCTTTTTAGCGCTCAGGATGTTATCGATAGCGGCCACGGCTTTCTGCTGATCACCCGCACGACTGGGAATGAGGTCCGCAACAGGTCTGCCACGATTGGTAATGGTGAATGCTTCACCACTTTCTACACGACGTAGTATTTCAGGTAGCCTGGTTTTTGCGTCATAAGACCCGATTTTCTCAAGCATACTATCCTCCTCTAATCATCAGACCAGTATACTGGTCTATTCGGGGGATAACAACGGCTGGAGATATCTTGTACAGTTTAACCACATTGTAGCGTGGCTCGATGAGGGGAAGAGTCAATGCCAGTAAGAGTTTTATCGTCATTACATCGGCATGAATTTAGCGGGAGGAGTGGTGTATGGTCTTTCTCGGACATCCTGTCCTTCAAGACACTTGTACGTCCATGCGCCCTTTGAATAGCTGAATAACTATTTAAGGAAGTACTCTTGGGGTGTACATCGGACGCACCGTTTACGAACCTAACGATGGATTCAGGCCAGGAACACGCCGGAATGACAGTCATTTCCGCTTAACTTATTGGCATTGAGGTCTATCCAGAATAGCAATTACTTAACCCTGAGCATATGGAATAACAGAGGAAAAGGGCCAGTTCAGGCGATAAAATATAGATCACGCCTATCACCAGGAACCAGCCCCATCGATACTTGCCGCGTCTCCCGGCCGTCGTTAGCTGTTTACTTAAGACCTCGGCTAATCATTCGAGAAAGCTCAATCACATTGATTGCTGTCACACCGGCAGATACAGAAAACTGATCAACACCAGGATATACAACAAACCGATAATCTGCTCCCAGATCTTCACAAGCCTGACAAAACCCCTTCGTCGGCTTCGGATTTAAATTCCGTTTAATCTCAACTGCACATATACGATTACCAGGCAAAGTTAAAACCAGATCAATTTCAGCACCGGCAGCTGTTCTATAAAAGTAAGGTTCTGTGCCTTCCGGCGCAACAACAATAAGATTCTCCATAATATAGGCTTCCCAGCTCGCACCAACAACCGGGTGACCAACCAGCTCTTCTTTGTTCTTTAATCCCAGCAACGCATGCGTAATGCCACTATCCCTTATATAGACTCTTGGTGATTTCACCAGGCGCTTGCCTACGTTCCTGTGCCATGGCTGTAGTCGGCGAACCAGCAGCAAATCAACCATCAAATCGAGATACTTTGCCACCGTCTTGCCATCTACTCTCAAACTCCGTGCCAGTGATGCGGCATTGAGAAGCCCCCCTTGCGTATGAGCAAGCATTCCCCAAAAACGTCGCAATGTTTCAGCAGGAATGCGTGAACCCAACATAGGCACGTCACGCTCTAAATAAGTACGAATAAAGTCCTGACGCCATCGCAGGCTCAGATCGTCATCAGCCGCCAAAAAGCTATCAGGAAAACCTCCCCGCACCCATAAGTCATCTATTTCAGCCTGCTCAACTTCAAGCACATCTAACGGCGTCAATTCCAGATAAGCTATCCTGCCCGCCAGGGTTTCACTCGACTGCTGCAAAAGCTCAATGGAAGCAGAACCCAACAATAAAAACCGGCCTTCCCCCGCACCACTGCGTCGTCCTTGATCAATTATCCCCCTTAAATTCTGGAAGATACCAGGTAAACGCTGCACCTCATCGAGAATAACAAGCTCATCGATATGATCAGCCAAATATAACTCAGGATCCGTTAACTTTGCCCTTCCCGCATCCGACTCGAGATCAAGATATATTGATGAAATGCTGGAAGCTGCTGCCAGGGCAAGCGTCGTCTTACCAACCTGGCGAGGCCCAAGCAAGGCAACCGCAGGGTAATGCTGCAATAAATGGATCAGCTGCTCTTGTAGTCTACGATCAATCATCCTTGCAATTATGGACTATGATTCCGTAATTACAAGGATGATTGATGCGGATTTTCGACTAAAGACCGCCGACTCAAGATTCCCGACTTCCCTTATACCAATCCCATACCGTGCGAATAATCGACTCAATATCAGGGTGCTTTGGCTCCCAGCCTGGTTCATTCTTTACCTTCGCGGAATCGGCAATCAGACAGGTCCTGACTTAACTCCTCTTTAATTGATTCCCTCATTCCAGGTACTGATAACAAATAAAGCGTTTCAGAAATGGCGTTCCAGTCTTCTTCCGATACCAGAACTGCATTGCCTCGTTTTCCCGTAATAACTACAGGTTGATGGGTATCTGTAGCTTCATCAATAAGACTATGAAGCCTTGAGCGAGCCTCTGTAACATTAAGTATTGTCATGTCCACGATCTCCATTAGTCAACGTACGCTTCATCAAGGCTGGCTGACCTACAGATACTAATGCCAGCCCCATGCTGGGACAGATTAAATAAACACAGGCGTATTCTAATCTTGTCATGCCATTAACTTGACCAACTTGACCTATATTGGTAAAGTTGACCAACACAACGGAGGCAAACCATGGTAATTGTGAATATCGCTGAAGCAAAGGCCAATTTATCAAAACTGGTGAATATGGCGTACCACGGTGAAAAAGTGGTCATCGCAAAAAACAACCTGCCACTGGTCGACCTGGTTATACATCAACCAGAAGGCAAGAGAAAACTCGGGCTCCTGGCTGGAAAGCTCGAAATACCGGAAGATATCCTTAAAGAGGATACCGAGATAAATGAGATGTTTTATGGGGAAGACGACAAACATCCCCAATGAAGATCATCATTGACACCCATGTATTCCTCTGGGCTCTCGCTGACTCTTCCAGGCTGTCTGATAAAAGGATCATGGAGTTGGAGTCGCAAGCAAACATCATTTACGTCAGCTCAATCACGATAGCCGAACTAATGATAAAAACGTCGATTGGAAAATTACATATAGATTTTGACCCGGTTGATCTGGCCATACAAAGCGGCTTTGAATTACTGGACTTTACCGGCAACGATGCCCTGTTACTAAAAGATTTGCCATTCCATCACAAAGACCCATTTGATCGGATGCTT
>JAPHTU010000187.1 GCA_026196145.1 Gammaproteobacteria bacterium | reverse complement strand
TGTGCTGAAAATTACTGTCTATATCTTCGGTCCCGATGTCATCAATACCCCAGAGGTGAATGAGTGGATCGTGTGGTTGCCGGCTTTAACCATTTTACTGGCCTCATTGATCGCCATGACGCGCGATAACCTGAAGGAGCGGCTGGCTTACTCCACTATCAGCCAGTTGAGTTACATCGTGCTCGGTGCGGTGCTCGCCAACCAGATGGGGCTGCTTGGCGGTAGCCTGCATATTGCCATGCATGCCTTTGCCAAGATCACCCTGTTCTTTGCTGCCGGCGCCATCCTGGTTGCCACGCACAAGACGGAAGTCAGCCAGCTCAATGGTCTTGGTAAGCAGATGCCGTTCACCTTTATCTTTTTCGCCATTGGCGCTGCCAGTATTGTCGGCTTGCCGCCGTTCGGGGGCATGTGGAGTAAATGGTACCTGGCGCTAGGCACTGTCGAGGCCGGGCAGTGGGGTCTGCTTGCCGTGCTGATGATTAGCTCGCTATTGAATATCGCCTACCTGCTGGTTATTCCCGTACGTGCATTTTTTAGCGAGCCACAGGAACCGCAGGAGCAAACTATACGTGAAGCACCGCTAACCTGTCTGATCGGCATGCTGGTGCCATCCCTGATATGTATTTACTTGTTTATTAATCCTGAACCTTTTTATTCGCTGGCCCGGGCAGTGGCACAGTAGGAGCAGACAGATGCAGGAAAAGAAGCCGGATGAAAAAGTTTACTTCTTCGATAAGCCGAAAAACGTTGAGCTTGTCCTGAAAGTCTTTTATTCAATTTGTGGTCTGTTGTTCGCGCTGGATTTCGTTGTGCATCGGCATACCTACCTCAACTGGGAAAAGCTACCGGCCTTTTATGCCTTTTACGGCTTTGTAGCCTGTGTGCTACTGGTACTGATCGCCAAGGAGATGCGCAAGGTGCTGATGCGCAAGGAAGATTATTACGATGTGGATGAGTAATCTGCCCCCGTTCATACCCTTTTACCTGGCGGCACTGGTAGTCGGCTTTCTGCCGCATCGCGCTCGCCAGGCGCTGATGCTGCTGGTGCCGATCTGGGGTGGTCTCAACCTGTGGTTTGCCTTCGAGCCCGGTTTAATGCTCAATTACTCGCTGCTGGAATTTGAACTCACTGTGCTTCGTGTTGATCAACTGAGCCTGTTGTTCGGTTATCTGTTCCATCTGGCCGCACTCATTGGCATGGTCTATGCGCTGAATGTGAAGGATACGATGCAGCAGGTCAGTAGCCTGCTGTATATCGGAAGCGGCCTGGGAGCGGTATTCGCTGGCGACCTGCTTAGCCTGTTCATTTTCTGGGAAGGCCTGGCGATTAGCTCGGTTTTTCTGATCTGGGCGAGGCGTACCCCGGTCGCAACGAAGGCGGGCATGCGATATCTCATTGTCCAGGTATTGTCCGGCGTATTGTTATTGGCGGGCGCCCTGGCCCATTATGCAGATACCGGGTCACTGGCCTTTGACTATATCGGCCTGGGTACAGTGGCCAGTTGGTTGATCTTTATCGCCTTTGGTATCAAGTGTGCGTTCCCATTCCTGCATAACTGGCTGACTGATGCCTATCCCGAGGCCACCCCGAGCGGTACAGTTTTTCTATCAGCCTTTACAACCAAGGTTGCGGTCTATGCATTGGCCCGCAGTTTTCCGGGGACCGAGCTACTGGTGTATATCGGCGCGGCCATGACCTGTTTTCCCATTTTCTACGCGGTGATCGAGAATGATCTGCGGCGAGTGCTGGCATACAGTCTGATCAACCAGCTTGGCTTCATGGTAACCGGTATCGGCATCGGTACGGCATTGGCCCTGAATGGCGCAGTGGCGCACGCCTTTACTGATGTTATCTTCAAGGGCTTGTTGTTCATGACCATGGGTAGTGTGCTGTTTCGCGTAGGTCATGTTTACGGTTCGGATCTGGGCGGTCTCTACAAGACCATGCCGAAAACCGCAATCTTGTGTATTGTTGGTGCGGCTTCTATTTCTGCATTTCCATTATTCAGCGCCTTCGTGAGCAAGACCATGGTGATGGCAGCGGCAATCGAAGAGGGTTATCACTATATCTGGCTGGCGCTACTGTTCGCCTCCGCTGGTGTGTTTCATCATGCCGGAATCAAGATCCCGTACTTTGCCTTCTTTCATCATGACTCGGGTATCCGGACCAGTGAACCGCCATCCAACATGATGATTGCCATGGTCATCGCTGCCATATTGTGTCTTCTGATTGGTATGCAGCCGCAGCTGCTATATTCACTCCTGCCCTGGGAGGTGAATTACTGGCCCTATGACCTGACCCACGTGCTGGCGCAGTTACAGCTGCTGTTCTTTTCCGCGCTGGCGTTTGTCTGGCTAAACAAGCGTGGTCTGTATCCGCCGGAGCTGCACTCCGTCAATATTGATGCCGAATGGCTATATCGTAAGGCGATGCCAGCGCTCGCCGTTTCGGTACGTCGGGCATCAGCCAATACTATGGAACTGCTAACCTCGCCGCTGGCGATGCTGCGTAATCTGCCGCTGACACGGGGCCGGGGCAACAACCGGCTGATCGAGGGCATGGTCGAACGGTTGCTGCTGTTGCTGACTGTCTTCATTCTGGCCGGTCTGGTGATCTAGCCTGCATATCTCGCCAGGCAGCATACTGGGCGAGATCGCACTGGTCGACTCAACCTCCAGAAGTTCAGATGCTGTATGTAATACCGATGCCGAGGTGGTGACGATTGCAGAAAAATAGTTTCTGCGACTGATTGAGAATACGCCTTACTTTACGCTGGAGGCGATGCAGGTTTTGGCCGTCAGGTTGCGCCGCATGAACGCGGGAAGCGCGGGGGAGTAGATTGTAGAGTCTGCCATTACCGGGGACAGCTCCCCGGTAATGGCAAGATGCAAATTAATCTTCCGCTTTAGCTT
>JAPHTU010000290.1 GCA_026196145.1 Gammaproteobacteria bacterium | reverse complement strand
TCAAACAGGGTGAGTATTTGGGCGACCTGTTCTACATCTTCACCGAGCAGTACGGCGACCAGTTGTTCGGGTTTAACTGGTGAGTCTGGTCTGAGTAAATGTGATACCAGCGGGATTTCCAGTAGCTCAAAGTGTTGTGCCCTGGCGGCCTCTTCCTGGGCCAGTTCTGACTGTGCGGTGGCATCATCACCGGCGCCCGCCCAGATGGCCTGCATCACGACCTTGATAAGTTTTTGGATACCTTTTTTGTAGTCTTCGGTTTTTCCTGTCAGTCCGGCACTTTGTTCATAAAGTTTGTCGAGATTTTCTTTCAGCTTCAGGATAATGTCGCTGTCCGTGTTGGGCTTGAGCTCGGCCGCCTGGTTGACCAGTGTGATAAAGGCCTCTCTGAATTCGTTGGCCTCCTGTATATCTTGCTGGTGTGCAGCATTGACCATGTCCTGGGTAATCGGTTTATCTGTTTTCAGCAGGGCATTGTGGTAGAGCCTTTTCAGGTGGCTTTCCTGGCAACCCGGGGTTTTGGAAAAAAGCAGGGCCATTGGCTAACCAAACTGATAGTGCTTGCGAACGGCTTCATGCACTTCCCAGTGACACGACATGCCGGCCGGGAAAGTGACCAGGTCGCCAGTCTGAAACGACATAGGCTCGCCACCGTCAGGTGTCACAGTAATGCGACCCTGCAGCAGGTAGCACGTTTCACTGCTGTCGTAGGTCCAGGGGAAGCTTGATTCCTCTTTTTCCCAGATCGGCCAGTCATATACGCCGAGCTGTTCCAGTTTGTCTGGTGACGGGTTTCGTTCCCAGAGAATATCTCGCATAAAATTGATTCCGCTCAATCGAATGCGACAATATACTTACTTGTAAGCAATGATGCTAATGCATACTTCACACTTTTTCGTTGTCTTCGGGTGGGGTAGTAACAACCGAGTGCCCGTCTTTTTCAATCTGCAGGTATTCCAGCTGGTTGGCGGCCATGACAACCAGGCCCCGATAACGGTCTGCACCATTGGCAGTATATTCAAAATGATAAAAGCGTAACAAGCCAACCACGCCGCTTTGCAGGCGGGTGGGCCAGATCTTTTTAAGATAGATCGAGCCATCCAGTAATTGCAGCCCGCTTTCATGTAAAATCTTGAGTACGGATTTCAGTGCCACTTCGCGCGCCCGGGTACTGGTATACCAGAACCAGAACAGCGCGATCAGTAGTAACAGCAGGCCAAGTCCTTGCATGGTTAGCCCGTATATCTCATCAGTATCCCGGGAGATGGCGCTGGACTGATGTGGTTGGCCGCTCCATGACATCCTGTCATCGCGTCATTCGTGCGTCCTTGCACATCAAGCGCCGCGCTGGAAGCATAGAGGTAGCCGTAGCTACCTCTATGGTGAAGCGCAAGTTCAGGCGTGTCAGAACAAGCCAGAATCGGGATAGGTTGACCAATAAACAGTCTGTTTGTTTGTGATTTCTTCATTGTCCAATCATCTCGCAAAGTAATGAAAATATCGCGCCGACTGGTGAGATATGTGGGCTGGAGGCCGCAGAATTACTTTGTTAACAGCTTTTGCGCTTCAAGGTATTTTTCAGCGGTATTGTGAATCACATCTTCGGGTAATTCCGGGCCGGGTGGTGTCTTGTCCCACTCAAGCGTCTCCAGGTAATCACGCACATACTGTTTGTCGTAGCTGGGTGGGCTGGAGCCGGGCTGGTACTGGTTTGCAGGCCAGAAGCGGGAGGAATCCGGGGTCAATACCTCGTCGATGAGCACGAGGTTGTCACTTTCATCCAGCCCGAATTCAAACTTGGTGTCTGCGATGATAATGCCCCTTTCCAGTGCATATTCTGCTGCACGAGTATAGATTTCAATGCTGACTTCACGCATCTGTTCGGCGTGTTTCTGACCAATGAGCTCTACCGTCCGGTTGAAGTCGATATTGACGTCGTGTGCGCCAACGTCTGCCTTGGTAGACGGGGTATAAATCGCATGCGGGAGCTGGTCAGCCAGTTCCAGTCCGGCACGCAGCGTAATGCCGCAGACCGCGCTGGTCTGCTGGTAGTCCTTCCAGCCGGAGCCAATCAGATAGCCGCGCACGATTGCTTCTACCGGTAAGGCCCTGAGTTTTTTAACAATTATGGCGCGACCCTGTACCTGTGCGCGTTCCTTGTCGTCGGGTAGCACATCCTTGAGATTCATGGTGCTGAGATGATTGGGAATCAGGTCCTTGAAGAAATCAAACCAGAAGTTTGCTACCTCGGTCAGGACGCGGCCCTTGCCCGGAATCGGTGTTGGCATGACGACATCGAAGGCCGATAGCCGGTCTGTGGTGACAATCAACATATGTTGATTGTCGATATCGTAGATATCCCTGACCTTACCGCGTTGCAGCAGTGGCAGGCTGGTGATGGATGACTCAAATAGTGCAGATGGACTGTTCTTCATGTTTAACCGGACAATAAGTAAAAGACGGATTTTAGAGAGTTATGGCGGATGACGGTAGTGAAAAACGAACCCTGCCTACTTAAGGCACGATGAGCATTTCCAGTAACCGATGAGCCCTTCCGGCCAATTGACTGTCATTACTCGCAAGTACCCCTTCCAGTAGCTGTCTTGCACTATCGGTCTCATCAATATCCAGAAATAAATAAGCCAGTGCCAGATTGTTGCCTTCCTCGCTGTCTGCATAGGCAATAAACCGACCGTAGATATCCTGAGGGATAAGGTCGTGATATCCAGATAGCTCGAGTGTATTGGACTCAACGGGATTTGTGCCCGGGCTGATCATTAGCGTCTTGTCGAAGTCCTCACCCAGTTCATTGTCGGTAGATGAGGCATGGAGGTCATGGTATTGCTTGTCTTCAACCCGCTTAAGCAAGGCGAGTGCCTGTTGATTATATTCAGGTATACCAATTTTCAATATTTTGGCCAGGTAGGCCTTGCATTTCGGCATGTCGCCCTTCCGGAAATAGCTATTAGCAAGCTTGATTTGGTGTGCCAGTACCCGATTCTGCGCTGTTTTCTGTGGTGCCGCTTCTTGCGGTGCAATATCGGGTGTTTCAGCTTGTTGAGTTGTTTCCTCAGGTTCAATGCTCAGGGTTTCCGGTTGTGACTCAGCTTCCTCAGGCTCAATGCTTAAGGGTTCCGGTTGTGGCTCAGCTTCCTGGGGTTCCTGCAGCTGTTCTGCTGGATGCTCCAGTATGCGCCTCACTTCATTGACTTTATCAGCGAACTCGGGGAACAGTTCCATGTTGATTTCATCAAGTACTTTCATGGCCTGTTCGCTATTGCCCATATCAATATGCAAATAGGCGGTTGATATTTTGTCTTCAATGTCAGCCTTTGTAAGTGAAATATCCTGGCTGGCGTTATCGGGTACCAGGTTACCTTGATCAGCTGTTTCCTCTTTCTCAAGCAGAAAATCATCAGCTATTTCAAGGTCCAGGGCTTCATCGCCGATATCTACCTCATCAACAGTTTCTCTTTCCAGCGGTATGTTAGTTGGAATGTCGTCGCTGGTGTCTGCTATAACGTTTGCATCCGTCGTCTCTGGTTCGCCTTTTGTCGTATCATCATGCGCTGCGGATTGTGGGCTTTCCTCGCTTTTACCCGTGCCTGTTATCTGTTCGGGTTCTTTGTTGTCGATGTTCTGTCTTTCATCGGTGCCAGGGCTTGTATCGTCTTTCTCCTTGCTTACTGGTTTATTCGCGGTACGTTTGGCAGGCTTAAATTCATTGAAATCCGGCAGTGGTTCGGGCAAGGGCAGTGGCTCTTCCTTGCTGAGCTGCGCATCGGGGCGACGAGCCATCAGGATGGCGATTAGTGACAACAGAGTTGGTATCAACAGGAGTATCAGATAGTAGTCGGGAGGGCCGGGTTCAACCGGTGCGCCCTCTGGCGCAGCCTTGCTGCTTGCTGCCTTGAGTGATTCGATTTCATTTTGCAGGGCGCTTATCTGTCTGTTGTCCGCCGCTTGTTGCTGACCAAGTGTATCCAGCTTGTTTCTTAGGTCGCGATTGCGTTGTTGATAAATATTGATCTTGCTGATGAGTTTTTTTAATGCGTCAATGTTGTACTGGTTGTGGGATACAAGTTGGTCAATGACATTAACCTGTTCATTCAGTGATGCCCGCAGCTTTTGGGTCTGTTGGAGGTCGACGGCTGCGGTCGGTGTGCTGGCTGGTGGTTTTGGAATGTCAGGTAACAATTCCGGCACTTCCGTACTGAGGATCTTCATATCCGGGACGATTAGCAAGCTACCGATGTACAGGCCGTCGATGCCGCTATCTGAAAAGGCCTGCGGATTCATTTCATACATCGCCTGTACCACGTACTTTAGTGGTATGCGCCATTCACCACGTACCTTCTGCGCGATCTCGGAAAGCGTTTCCTTGGGGCTGACCGGGCCATATACCTGGCCGGATGGTGGTGCAGCAGAGGAAATGGCAGGCGAACTCAGTACGAGCAGGAGGGTGCAAAGCCTGAGTATCTGGAGTAAGCGCATATTTATATCTTTATAGCATTGTTTGCGTGCTTAACTTTAAAAATCAGGTGGATAATATCATGCCTGTCATAGGCCTGGTTCAACTAAAAAGCCCCGCGAGCGGCACTACTGTCCCACAGTTGCGGGGTAAATGAGAAAGCCTGAATCTGAGTAGTTATAATGGAAGTGCAAACAAACATTGTAACTACAGAGGATTCAGG
>JAPHTU010000278.1 GCA_026196145.1 Gammaproteobacteria bacterium | reverse complement strand
TATGACTAAAGACGTGACCATTGATGAGCATTTGCTGAAGACCTTTATCCCGATGAATGACCTGTCTTCAGACAAGGTCAGGGAACTGGCTGAAAAATCGAGCATCAGCACTATCACTGCCGGTCGCTATGCTTTCAAGCATGGTGATACGGATAACGTCTCTGTATACCTGGTAGAGGGCGAGATTGAGTTGCTCGATGAGACCGGCAATTCACTCAAGCATATCAAAGGGGGGACCGACGAGGCCATGCACCCCCTCGCGCCGGGACAACCACGGTCGTTGAGTGCAAGAGTAGTTGCCGACGCCACCATCATCCGCATCAACCGTGACCTGCTGGATCTTATGCTGAGTTGGGACTCGTCGACCGGGGGCAAGATCAATGTTATGGAGGCCGAGAGTGAAGATGAGCAGCCGGACGATGACTGGATGTCAAGCATGCTCAGGACAAAGGCGCTGCACAACATCCCGCCAGCAAATATTCAGAAGATGTTCATTTCCATGGAAGAGGTTGGGTACAAACAGGGCGACATAGTTATCCAGCAAGGGGACGAAGGGGACTTTTTTTATGCCATCGCGCATGGAGAATGCCAGGTTCTTCGCGAGTCGCCCACCAAGCCGGAAGGCGTCCCGGTAGCAACGCTTTCTACGGGAGCCACCTTCGGCGAAGAGGCACTGATTTCCAATGCCAAGCGCGGTTCCACGGTCAAGATGCTGACGGATGGCAACCTGATGCGCCTGTCCAAGGAGAACTTTGTCGAACTGCTCAAGGAACCGTTGTTGCAGACAGTGACATTCGAGGAAGCCAGGCAGAAGGCCGTGGATGGTGCAAAGATCATCGACGTAAGGATGCCGGCAGAGTTCCACAAGTGGAACATCAAGGGCAGCATGAATATTCCACTGTACGCGCTGAGGAACAAGGCTGACGAACTTGATGATTCACTGGAATACATCGTTGTATGTGATACCGGCGGTCGCAGTTCATCGGGGGCCTACATATTGCACGAGCGGGGTATCAATGCCTTCGTGATGAAAGGCGGTATGCAGCATGCCATGCCCAAGGTTTGATTAATGAGTCAGAACACTTGATCGCAGTTTCTCGCATCCTCTCAGCGCTGATAAACGTGATGTGTCCTGAACAACTTCATGGCTAGAAGGCAACCCTGATTGCTGGTTATGTATCCACGCCAACATATCCTGGATGACAACCTCGCCCTGCAAATCACGCGATAGCATGTGATAACCGTCGGGATAGAGCACCAGGCGCCAATGCGATGTAGCGCTATTCGGCAGATTATTCAGCAACCTGCAAAATGGCTTCGGCGGTATGATTTCATCGTGTTCACCATAAAGAATTAACGCCGGGATTTTCAGCGCACTGCCATTTACAAGGGCGGCTTCCATGAGATCGGTGAGCCCGTATATCGCATCGATACGTGTCTCCTTGATAATCAGCGGATCATGACCCAGCGCGCGTAGCATTTCATCGTTATCCGACGGCGTAATATCCAGGCCCTCACCGGTTACCGTGTTCCCGGGAAACATATGTGCGAGCATTCGCAAGGGCACGGTTTGGTACCATGGCATGGTTTGCCAGCCCCATACGGCGGGCGACGACAGAATCACACCCTGTATGCAGGTTTTCTCAACCTGCTGTATTGCACCGAGTATGACCGCACCACCCATGCTTTCGCCCAGCAGGATTATCGGCAGACCAGCATGTTTATCGCATAGCAGCTTGAGCGTTGCGACAAGGTCGGATTGCATAATGGTGTGTCCGGCCCAGATACCTCGCTGTTCTGTCGCACCAAAACCACGCTGGTCAATGGCATACGTTGTTATCGAATTACCTGCGAAGGTTTTCGCCACATCATCGAAGGCATTGCTGTAATCATTGAACCCGTGCAGGGCGAGTACCACCGCGGCAGGATCACTTGTCGATTGCCATGTCTTCATGGGCAGCACATAACTATCTGACATCACCACGGAATCAGAATTTAGTCGGGTGTAATCCCTGGAGGTGCCTGGTCGTGTCTGTAATTGCGGATGACTACATGCGCCCAACGAAAGCAGCAATACCAATTGAACTAACAGGGTAATGAAATAAGTCAGGCGCTTATGCATGATGGGTGAAGCCTACCACATACCCACTGACACTATAGTGGTACAAACACGTCTTTACGCCACCAGCGTATCTGCTACAGTCGATCATAGAAGTAGTGAAAAAGAATCGGAAAAGAAACCGTGAGGATACAGATCTGGCCACAGGGTCAGCGTAGATGGCGCAACCTTCTGCTGCGCTGGTCGCTGATCATCGGCGTCCTGGTTATCGCTATGATGTTCATCACCAATATGCCCGGGAATTCCTATCGCGGTACACTACCTCCGCTGGACGATAACGAGGCACAGCTGCAGGAAAACCTGGCGGCCCACGTCTGGAAACTGGCCGGCGAAATCGGGGAACGTAATGTCTGGCACCCGGCGAAGCTGGAAGCGGCTGCCCAGTACATCGCTGCCCAATTCAAGGCACAGGGCTATCAGGTAAACTGGCAGCCATTCGACTCCGCCGGCTTTCAGGTGAACAACCTCGCGGTGGAAATCCCTGGGACAGACAGCGACGAGATCATTGTTATCGGGGCCCACTACGATGCCGTGCTGGGTAGCCCAGCGGCCAACGACAACGGCTCCGGCGTGGCGGCCATGCTGGAGATTGCCCGCCTATTAGCTGATAGTCGTCCAGAGCGGACCCTTCGCTTCGTCGCCTTCGCCAATGAGGAGCCACCCTTTTATTTCAGCGACGACATGGGCAGCCGTTATTACGCCCGGCAGGCACGGCAGAACAACGAAAAGATCGTCGGCATGTTCTCCCTAGAAACCATCGGCAGTTATAAGGACGAGCCAGGCAGTCAGCAATACCCCTTTCCCCTTGGCTTCTTCTATCCGGACTCCGGTGACTTCATCGCCTTTGTCTCGGATCTCTCATCCCGCAAACTATTGCGAAGCTCGGTGGCCAGCTTCCGTCACCATACCCACTTCCCTTCCGAAGGCCTGGCCGCACCTCGCTGGATACCCGCAATCAACCTCTCCGACCAATGGTCGTTCTGGGAGGAAGGCTACCCCGCCTTGATGGTTACGGATACCGCCATGTTCCGCTATGACCACTACCACCGCCATACCGACACGCCGGAAAAAATCGATTACGACAGGATGGCGCGTGTAGTGGCGGGGCTGGCTCGTGTGGTAGCTGAGCTGGCGGGGATACAGGGAACAATCGGTGAATAACCATGCTCCGGCAAAGACTGGAAATAAATGGTGCCAGAGAGCAATATTCTCCAATTACTTTCGCAAATACTGAAATAGAGGATAGCTAGTGGATATCGGCATTATTGGCATCGGTTTGATGGGTCGTGCATTCGTAGAGCGCTTCCTGCAGCAGAGATTTACCGTTCGCATATACAACCGCACGGCTGACACTATTCAGGATCTGGGCAAGGACGGTGTAATGGTCTTTGACTCTGTCGACGACCTGATCAGTCAATCCGACACCATCATACTCATGGCCAGTCATTACAATGCAATCAATGACATCCTGCGGCTGGATGATGATGCAAATCAGCAAGTAGACCTGCAGGGTAAAACGATTGTGCAGATGGCAACGATTTCGCCCAGCCAGTCTAAGGCAATCGCAGAAGCGGTTTCCATGCGTGATGGTAGCTATCTTGAAGCCCCCGTGCTTGGCAGTATTCCGGAGGCTAAATCCGGGACACTGATCATCATGGGCGGTGGACCAAGAGAGGTATTCGAGAGTGCCTTACCTGTTCTGCAGGCACTCGGAACAACACCCAAATACATCGGCGAAACCGGCTCGGCGGCTGCGCTTAAACTGGCAATGAACCAGTTGATCGCCGCGCTAACTGCAGGATTTTCCCTGAGCCTTGGATACGCCATAAAGAATGGCGTTGATACCGACCTGTTTATGGATACCGTACGCGAAAGCAGCCTGTATGCAAAAACCTACGACAAGAAACTGGAGAAATATTTAAGTCGTGATTTTGGTAAGGCCAACTTTTCGACCCGGCACCTGCTTAAGGACGTTCGGCTGTTTATAGAAGATGCCAAAACAGCAGGTTTGAATACTGATGCCTTGGAAGGGATAGAGAGAATAACCAGGGAGACGGTCGATAACGGGATGGAGGTGATGGATTATTCGTCTATCTACCAGACGATATGTCCGGAAGATTAGTTAGATAGCACGGGTATGAGGTATACCCCGTTTGCGTCTTCCTTGCCTAAATGCAGGTAAGATGAACAGCAGGACACGGTCGACGGTTAGGTAATACGATTGTTTTATTGTTATCGTTTATTCTCGCCAGGAGCCTGTCGGGTTTAGGGGTTCGTCGCGAGGCGAGTGTGAAATCGAGGACAGTTTTTCGATCTTTTGAGGCGCATAGTTATTCTACGCAACGATAAAGATCGTAAAAATAGACCGATTTCCCACCGCCGCAGTAGAATCATCCTAAATCCGACAGGCTCCCATAGGAAAACTGAAGAATGAAAGCATCTGATCTGTTCGTAAAGGCACTGGAAGCCGAAGGCGTCGAATATATCTTCGGCATACCTGGAGAGGAAAATCTCGATTTTCTTAACTCGCTTAAAGATTCATCGATCAGGCTCATCCTGACGCGCCATGAACAGGCAGCCGGTTTCATGGCCGCCACGTATGGCCGCCTGACAGGCAAGGCCGGTGTTTGCCTGTCCACGCTCGGACCAGGGGCAACCAACCTCGTGACCGCCGCGGCCTATGCCCAGCTTGGGGCCATGCCAATGTTGATGATTACCGGGCAGAAACCGATCAAGACCAGCAAGCAGGGACAGTTCCAGATTGTTGATGTGGTCGATATGATGCAACCACTCACCAAGTACACCGCTCAAATCAGCAGCGCCTATAACATCCCTGCCAGGGTGCGCGAAGCCATACGCAAGGCAGAGGATGAGCGACCGGGTGCAGTGCATCTTGAATTGCCCGAAGACATTGCCTGCGAGGAAACTGACTGCGAGGTAATTACCCCAAGCCGATTCGATATTCCACACGCGACGGATGAATCCATCGCTGAAGCTGTCGAGATGATTGAATCGGCGAAGCACCCCTTGATGCTGATTGGTGCCGGCGCCAACAGAAAGCGGGTTACCGCCAGCCGTGGGGTATTTATCGAGAAAACAGGAATTCCATTTTTCACGACTCAAATGGGCAAGGGCGTCGTTGATGAACGCAATCCCCTTTTCCTGGGAAACGCCGCTCTATCTTCCGGTGATTATATACATCGTGCGATTGAAGCAACCGACCTGATTATTAACATCGGTCACGATGTTGTTGAAAAACCCCCGTTCTTTATGGAACAGGGCGGATTCAAGGTCATCCATGTCAACTACATCACCGCAACTATTGATCCGGTTTATTACCCGCAGCAGGGGGTGATCGGTGATATTGCCAGCAGCATGGAACGCCTGACGGCGCAAATCACACCGCAGGAAAGCTGGGACTTCTCCCGGTTTATGGAGGTTAAAACACACCTTGATAAACATTTATTGGAGGGATTGGAAGATGAACGGTTCCCCGTCTATCCGCAACGCCTGGTTGCTGATGTGCGCAAGGTGATGCCTGACGATGGCATCATTGCTCTCGACAACGGGATCTACAAGATCTGGTTTGCCCGCAACTACAGGGCCCATGGGCCGAATACCGTTCTGCTCGATAATGCACTGGCAACAATGGGGGCAGGTCTGCCTTCGGCGATGGCAGCCAAGATTGTTTATCCACAGCGCCGGGTAATGGCTATCTGCGGTGATGGCGGCTTTATGATGAACTCACAGGAGATGGAGACGGCGGTACGCCTGGGTCTCGATCTTGTTGTCCTCATCCTCAGGGACGATGCCTACGGCATGATCAAATGGAAACAGTCCAACATGGGTTTTGACGATTTTGGTCTCGATTACGGTAACCCGGATTTTGTCCAGTATGCCAACAGCTATGGTGCAACAGGACATCGCCTCGAATCAGCAGAGTCATTAATCCCCCTGATCGAAGAGTGTTTCAATACCGCTGGAGTCCACTTGATTGAAGTACCTATCGACTATTCAGACAATGACCGCATACTCAATTCGGATATCAAGGAACAGAGCCAACGAATATAAATAATCCGGGTCAGAGAACAATTGTTGCTAATATTATAGAATATTGCTCTCTGACCCCGTTTTTAGAAAAGGGAAGGCAACAAGCCAGTTCATAGGAGCTAAAGGATGAAAACAGGAAAGCTGTTAACTGCGATAAGAGAGTTTTTCGACGAAAACAAAAAGAAACAGCGTAAAAAAAAGGAACATCTCAAGGAAGTACTTGCCAGACTAAAACGTAAGCAGAAAAAGCTGGAGCAAAAACTGGACAAGGCAAATAATTCGAAGGTACGCAAGAGGTTTCGCAAGGATATAGCCATAATCCGTGCGCAGCGCAAGAAAGGCATAAAATTTTTAAAGAGCCTGAAGAATACTTGATATCGTCTACAAAACTGGACTTTCGAAACCGAAAATATAGTTCAGTCGTCAAAAGACGACCTGCAGTCTATAAATAGGAGTCTGACCCCACTTTCCTGCTCGGGAATATCAGGCGCCCTGCTATTCCTCTGTCAGGATCCCGTCCCGCAGTTTATATTTCTTTATGACGGCCTCACCATGGGAATCCCTGTATTCCACGGAAAAACCAAAAACGCCGCCCCACGGCTTAACAAGTTGATCACTGTGAAATCTGACTGAAATAATTTTGCCTCTTTTCCAGGTATCCAGTGGATCCAGATTCGTTTCAACGATTACAGATTCAGAAAATATTTTAACGTGAGAGATATCCTCGCCCGCATTCTTCATGTAAGTGAATAGTGTGTGACCTTTGAGCGCGGTCGGCAAAATCATCAACCGCTGTGACGCCTCGGCCTTCGGATGTTTATCCCTGGTTGCCGGATGACGATGTTTTGACCCTGCCGGTAGATGAATATCGAACTCACCGGTGTTCATACCTGATACCCCTGTTACTCTCTCCTGGTCATGCAGATGAAGCCAAGTATGTAACCGGTACAGGCACCCACTCCTTACACCGGCACTTGGCCTCCGCCCTGATAGGTAATATCCGTACCACTCGGGACTTGATAACAATACCATCAAAAACTACGGTTCGACACCTGTCATATTTTACAGGTAAGTGGGTATGCTCTACGGTCTGTGCCTGACTATTAGATATCGGGGAAAGACCACATTTAACCCCTTCCAAACCCCATAAGATCTACAGCGCATAAAAAAGCCCGGCTATAGCCGGGCTTAACAGGATACTGCAATCAAACTACCTGGATCTATTACGCCTTGATATTCCTTCAAGGCTGTTTGCGAAAGCTAGCCTAGATCGAACCGATCCGAATCCATCACCTTTACCCAGGCTACCACGAAGTCCTGCACAAACTTTTCCTTGTTGTCATCCTGCGCATAGACTTCGGCATAAGAGCGAAGGATCGAGTTGGAACCGAATACGAGATCCACTCTTGTTGCCGTCCACTTAACTGTATCCGTCTCACGATCGCGGATTTCATACAGGTTATTACCTGCCGGCTTCCACGTGTAGCTCATGTCCGTCAGGTTCACGAAGAAGTCATTCGTGAGTTCTCCTTCGCGATCGGTGAATACGCCGTGTTTCGTATCGCCATGGTTCGTGCCAAGCACGCGCATACCACCAACGAGTACCGTCATCTCATTAGCGGTTAACCCCATCAGTTGCGTACGGTCCAGCATCAGTTCTTCTGCACTGACGACATAGTCTTTCTTCAGCCAGTTGCGGTATCCGTCGTGGAGTGGCTCCAGTACTTCGAAGGAATCGACATCGGTCATCTCGTCCGTCGCATCTCCGCGGCCAGGCGAGAAGGGAACGCTAACATCAAAGCCAGCCGACTTTGCGGCCTGTTCTACTCCGACATTACCAGCGAGCACGATTACATCTGCCACGCTAGCGCCGCTCTCGTCTGCAATGCCTTCAAGAACAGCCAGTACCCTGGCCAGACGTTTGGGCTCATTACCTTCCCAATCCCTCTGCGGGGCCAGGCGGATGCGTGCCCCGTTGGCGCCACCACGCTTATCCGAACCGCGGAAAGTTCGAGCGCTATCCCAGGCAGTAGAAACCATCTCGCCAATACTTAGACCGCTGGCTGCAATCTTGTCTTTCACCGCCTGGACATCGTAATTGCTACTTCCGGCCGGAACCGGATCTTGCCAGATCAGCTCTTCGTTCGGCACGTCGGGGCCGATGTAGCGCGCCCTTGGGCCCATGTCACGATGCGTCAGCTTGAACCATGCTCGCGCAAACACCTCGGAGAAGTATTCAGGGTCCTTGTAGAAACGCTCGGAGATCTTGCGATACTCAGGGTCCATCTTCATGGCCATGTCGGCATCGGTCATGATCGGGTTTTGACGCATCGACGGATCTTCGGCATCGACCGGTTTGTCTTCTTCCTTGATATTGACAGGTTCCCACTGCCACGCGCCGGCCGGGCTCTTCTTCAGTTCCCAGTCGTAGTTGAGTAGCAGCTGGAAGTAGCCGTTATCCCACTGGGTAGGATGAGTTGTCCATGCACCTTCGAGACCACTGGATACAGTGTCACGGCCAACGCCACGTTTGGTCTTGTTCATCCAGCCGAAACCCTGATCCTCAATATCAGCACCTTCAGGCTCTGGTCCAAGTATCTCAGCATCGCCGTTGCCATGGGCCTTGCCCACCGTATGTCCACCGGCAGTCAGGGCCACGGTCTCTTCGTCATCCATCGCCATACGGGCAAAGGTTACGCGCACATCATTGGCCGTCTTCAAAGGGTCCGGCTTGCCGTCGACACCTTCCGGGTTAACGTAAATCAGCCCCATCATCACTGCGGCGAGCGGGTTTTCCAGGTCACGTTCGCCAGAGTAACGGCTACCTTCACTACCACTTGGAGCCAGCCATTCCTTCTCCGAACCCCAGTAAGTGTCCTTTTCCGGGTGCCAGATATCTTCACGTCCAAAGGCAAAACCAAAGGTCTTGAGCCCCATGGATTCATAGGCAATGGTGCCGGCGTAGGCAATCAGGTCGGCCCAGCTAAGCTTGTTGCCGTACTTCTTCTTGATCGGCCAAAGCAGACGACGTGCCTTGTCCAGGTTAACGTTGTCCGGCCAGGAGTTAAGGGGAGCAAAACGCTGGTTACCGGTACCGGCACCGCCCCGGCCGTCTGCGATACGATAGGTACCCGCCGCATGCCATGACATGCGGATCATAAGACCACCATAGTGACCCCAGTCCGCCGGCCACCATGACTGACTGTCAGTCATCAGTGCATGCAGGTCTTTCTTGAGCGCGGCCACATCAAGTTTCTTGACCTCTTCCCGATAGTTAAAACCCGCACCCATCGGATTGGTCTTGCTATCATGTTGATGCAGAATATCGAGGTTCAGGGCCTTGGGCCACCACTCCATGTTCGACATGCTGCTTTCCGTGGCACCGCCGTGCATCACCGGGCATTTACCACCTGTCTTCGTCTGATTCTGTTCCATTTCCAGGCTCCTATTGTGTTTGTAATTACTTTAAATTAGAGGTACTTGATCCGATTGCGGATGCTTTCAACATCGGACACAACGTCATGCAGGGTGGTGCCGTCATCAGGTGAACCTACAACCACACCTACACCTGAAACAGGGATCACGGTATCAATTTGAAAGCGGCCACTCGTGCCACGAAGAAAACACTCTTCGTCGAAAAACAGCCGATCACCATCAGGGCCTATTTCATCGGAAGTAACGGTGTCGAAACCAATGATCTTGACCAAATCCTCCTTTCCGCGAATATCAATGGCCTCTATTGACAGAGTTTCCGGATCAATCACTAATGCTTTCATGCTCTTCCCTATTATGTGTGTCGTATTTGAATAGTAGAGCCCAGACAGTGTTCTGTATAATAGTAAATATATTTATTAATATACTATTATTTAGATCGATTGATATGCCAGCCAGCTATGCTGCCAGTTTGATGCAATATAGATAATCTTCACTAACAGGGGTTGTTAGCAATTAACGGCTGGAAAAGAGAGCCGTCGAGATAGAAATGATCAGCACTTTTAAAGTGTTATTGCAGGCAATAATCCTTCCGTTGCTCCATGCGCTTTTCCATCATTTGGCCAAGCCACAATAATTAACGGGAGAATGAAATGTTTGAGCAGGTCATAGACGCTGTACAAGCTCTGAAAGACCAATAAGAGAGCGGTGACCCGCAAATAATCTGTGATATTAATGAAGGTTCCCCCGCTACTGTCCCCATTTATTATATTCTAGTAATTGGGAGCATCAATCCATTTTAAAACGTGGTCTGATCTTCCCCCTATTATTTTTTCATTATCGAAGTTTTATATCTGATATTTGATGATCATCTCCGATTTCCATTATGGCATCAGCGCGCGCGGGCATTTCCAACATCTGATTGCGCAGGATTCGTTCATCTTGCTGGATAAAGCGTTCAATATGCTCCCGATCCATTATCGCTGATGAGTCAGGAGTTGCTGTAGTTGACTGGGCCAATCTTTCTTCCTGGAGATATCGCCACCGTATAACGTGATCTATTGAGGGCGCCCTCATCATGATAAGCAGATCAAGCATGCCAAAAAGCTGCTGGTAGTCTTCCCCGAGCTTCTGATTGACATAGCTTCGCCAGATGCCCTGCTTGTCTTCTCCAGCTTCCAGCGCATTGATTGGCTCGATCAATTGGTCGTCCGATTCCGGGCGAGCACCAATAAACCAGCCTTCGAACAATACAATATCGACCGGCAGTTGGATGTCGGGCCATTGGTCTTTGGTTTTGGGGTTATCGGTCGCTTTGTCAAACACCGGCACTTTAATTTGTTTTTTAGTTCCTGACAGGCACTGTTCCAGTAATCGGATACCAACCTGTACATCATGTGTCCCGGGCAGCCCACGTGTGGCCAGCAATGAATGTATTGCTCTTGCCAGTAATAGGCGCTCTTCATGGGAGTAATACAGATCATCGATGGAAAAGTGCAGGACTCTTTTATCCAGACCTTGTTCAAGGATCAGGGCCAGTAACCTGACTAAAGTAGACTTACCTGCCCCCGGTGGCCCATTTAGGCCGACGATTAAGGGTTTGTCGGCATGATTTCCTGCGATCCAGCATGCCAAGGGGATATAGATGGAATGCAGTCGATCAAACGCCTCCGTATCCAGGTATTCGCCTTTAAAGAACTTTTTGAACGCCTGTTCCAGTTTGTCAAAGGTGGCCTGTATGTCTGCTTGAGGAATATCAAATGGATTGCTAGGCATCAATCAGTGCTTGTGTTGTTAATCTGTTACAAGAAGTCCAGCATACGCTGTGTTGGTTTTAATCTCTGTATTCTAACCGCTTCATCAATATGGATCTCGCGAGTAGAAGTACAGGTCATATTAGGACAATTCAGAGAGCGTTTATTGCGGACAATCCTTCCGTTGCTCCATGCGCTTCTCCATCATTTGGCCAAGCCATGCTTCCCGGTTTTCCGACTTAACAAATTTATGAGGCAGCGACTGTACCTGGATGATCAACGTGCCGGGTGGCGTTGAATGATCGCCCTGCTTGTCTTCCTGTTCGGTCATGACGTGAATCACGCCGATCTTTAACCCGGGCATGCGTCTTTGCAGTCGTTCCACAGTGCCGAGGAACGCAGTGGAATGAAAGTTACCGTTCAGGTGCAGGACCTGCCGCCCGGGATTCTTTTCAAGATGAAGGGCGATCGATTCGGCCATGGTGTCGTCACGTACCGCCTGGGCTGCAAAGCTGCGCTTGACCATTGTCTGCATGATCTTCTTTGAATTGCTGTCCTCGGGGGCTTTATGTGCCGAGTTATCGTTCATGGCGTCAATAAACATCTGCTGGTAAGCGCCATCCGAGACATCAATATCTTTGGCAATATGTAGCCGCTGTTCGGCCGGGTACTTGTCCAGCACTTCCAGGCCGGAACGGCCAACACAGACCACCATGGGTTTAGGCGCATTGGCAGCAATCACCGGCAACTTTCGGGCACGCGCAAATTCAACCAATGGACGGTAGGACGAACGATAGTTATCCCAGGCATTAGCCTCTTCAAGCAGATATTCCTCGCCAATCTCATCGGCCAGGTACTGGTCGACCAGGTGCTGACTATCGCGTTCGAACTGTTCCATGCTCAGCGTCATTTTCCCGTTCAACCGGAATAGCTGCTCGAGTAACTCCATCTGCGCCAAATGCACAGCGGGATGCTCATGCATTTCTCCAAAGAAAATCACATCGTAGTCTTTCAGCATTCCGGCAGCTTCATTGGTGGAGATCGTTTGCTCCGGCTTGTCCACCAATTGCCAGCGGTAATCATACAGGTGGGCCAGCTTGTCCCCTTGCCCGGCAAGGGCCATCGTACTGGTTGCCAACAATACCAATGTGGCAGTAATCCAACGCATCATATTTATACTCATTTGCTTACCAGGGTGGCCTGTGTCTGATGGGCCTTGCCTTCCCGGAGATAGTTGATGTTGATAGTGTGTCCCGGTTCGAGGGTTTTCAAGATGGCCGAGATATCTCGTATACCTGTGATCTTTACATCGTCGATACCGATGATGATATCAGATTTACTCAGGCCCGCTTTGGCCGCCGGTGAACCGGGCACCACGCCGCCGAGGCGATAGCCTTCGCCCTGGTAGGTGAAATCCGGGACACTGCCCAGGCTGACCTTGCGGTCGACACCTTCACGACCCCGGCTTTTCACCCCGGTGATGCGGACGGTCATCGGCTGTTCACGTGAGGCCAGGTATTCCAGCACCTGTTTGCTGACCGTGGCCACTTTCACCAGCCCCTCGGCATCGATCTTGTCGGCTGTATCACCGGGCCGGTGGAAATCGGTATGTGCACTGGAAAACAGTTGTACTGCCGGTACCCCGGCCTCGTGGAAGCTGGCCTGATCACTGGTATCCAGCGGCTCGTTGATCATGATGGAAGAAATACCGGTAACGAACCCGATGCCGCGAAAGATATGCGGCCACTCGGTTGCGGTCTCGGCGCCCAGCACGATCAGCTTGTTATCAAACAGCCGTCCCACCGTATCAAGATTGAGCATGGCGATGGTTTTCGATAGCGGATAAACCTTTTCATGCTTGGCATAGTGTTTCGAACCCAGACGACCGGCCTCTTCCGCACTGAACGCCGCGAACACGATGTTACGGTCGGGTTGAAACTTGCGTCCCATGGTCTGTGCCAGTTCCAGCATCACCGCGATACCACTGGCATTGTCATCGGCACCATAATGTATCTTGCCCTGGTTATGCCCGCGCACATCGGGCCAGCCCAGGCCGAGATGATCGTAATGTGCACCCAGCACCAGGTTTTCAGCAGAACGTTCGGGATGACGGCCGGGAATCACGCCGATGACGTTTTTTAATGCCTTCATCTTTCCATCCGCACCCCGCGCCGTGAAGTGCTGATAATAACTGCCGTTATCCCCGCCCGGTTGCAGCCCGGCGCGTTTAAAGGCCGCTACAATGTAGTCTGCCGCCTGCTCAAGGCCGGCCGAACCCATTCCACGCCCTTCGCGTTTTTCATCACTTAGCCAGCGCACTGTTTGCATCATGCGCTCGGCACTGAATACCGAGACGGGGTCGATGAGTGCTGCGGACTTATTCAGTCGTGCCCGTTCAGCATTGTCTGCAACTATGACCGTCATCGGTGAGGCGGTGACCGGCCAGCGCCCCTTGAGCTGGTTTTCCGGCTCCGTTCCCTTGAAGGCGAGGTAACTGTACTTGTGGTAGTGCGGTATCTTGCGCCCCAGCCCCGGCAAGGCACTGGCCAGGTCAGCGGTAATCAGTGCCCGTGGGTAGGATTGCTTATCGGCGGTATCGATACGCGTTATCCAGGCAAAGGCATGATGGTTTTTCTTTGTGCTTGCCGCTGCTGTGCGTACCTGCTCCGCCTCAAATTGAACGGGGTGCTGCGCCAGCTCCTGTTGCAACTGCGGGGTAAAGCGGTTGTTCCAGCCCAGCACCAGCACAGCTTTATCTTTTGGCAGTGCATCGAGTTCAGCATCACTGACGATGTTGACCCGCTCCGGCCCCATGTGTGAGACATCATTGGCAAAGGCCTGCCAGGCGGCTTTCAACTTGCCCTTCGCGTTGTTGGGTGTCACTACCAGCAACTCGGTTGCGCCAAACAAACTGGTGAAAGCCGGCGGTGTCTCTGCCTTGTCCAGCTTGCGAAACAAATCAAAGCGGGGATCGACATCAACCCGGGTCGGCTGATGGTCCAGTTCCAGGGTAAAGCTTTGTTCACTGTCCGATAGCGTGACCACAAATTCCTGCGCCTGCTGACGGCCGGCAACTGAAACCGCAAGCGGGACATCAAGGTTGTAAGGTTCTCCTGGCTGTACCTGCGCTACGGTCAGTTCAAGCAAGTATTCCTGTCCCTGTTTTTTCACCTGGCTGTTCTTTAACACCAGCTCCGGTGCGCCGGTACGCTTAATCCATTGCGTGAAGAACTGTTCCAGTGACTGCCCCGATACCTTTTCAAATACCTGTTGCACATCGCTGAAGGAGGCAATACGGAAACTGTAATCTTTGTATAAATGCTGCAAGGCCTGGATAAAAACCTTGTCGCCCAGTTTCTTACGCAGCATGTGAAACAACATCAACGTCTTGCCGTAACCCACTGCCTCGGTTGCAGAACTGTGGCGGCTCCTGAACTCGCTTAACGGGAAGTCACGCTGCTTTGCCGCGTAGTCCCGGTACTTCTGTAAGCTCTGCTGGCGGTACGGCGCACCTTGCCCCTGCTGTTCCTTGACCAGGTGGTCGGCCAGGTAGGCGGTCAGGCCCTCACTCCAGTTACCTGTCGCATAATCCACGTACACGCCGTTTCCCCACCAGTTGTGCAGGATCTCGTGCGGGTAGGATGAATTGAGTATGAACGGCATACGGATCACGCGTGAACCCAGCAAAGTAAACGATGGCATGCCAAAGCCGGTCTCCCAGAAGTTCTCCACCAACGCGAACTTGCTGTAGGCATAGGGCCCGAGCAGTTGCTCGTACATCTTCAGATAACTGACAGTGGCGTCCAGGTACTTGTTGGCAAGCTTCTGGTCTGCCTCGCGCAGGAACACCTGTGCCTTGACCGTTCCTTGTTGCCGCTTCACTTCGCGCTGGTACTCGGTAAAACGTGCTGCGATCAGGTAGATCTCTTCCTGTGGTTTGTCTATCGACCAGTGGTCGCGTGTTGTTTGTGCGGTGCTGTTGTGCGCCGTGCGCGTGCCCTGGCTGACCGAGGACCAACCGGCAGGCAACTCGACCTGCATGCTATACGTCAGGTAGGGATGCCCTTCAAACTGCGGATACCACAGGCTGCCGGCGGCGAGGAACACGCCCTGCGAATCGATGATGCCCGTGGTATTGCGAAAACCGCGCGCCTGTTCGGCCCGGCTGGAGCTCAATGCATGATGAATGGAACCGGCATATTGCACCTGCAAGCGGGTTGCGCCATCCGGCAGCTTGAGTTGGTAACGTTCCAGGTCATCATCGGCATGCGACCGCGATACCTGTACATCGCCATGATCGGATGAAAAGCGGGGATTCAAGCCGGCGTGTAAATTCAGCGTCAGGCTGCTGACCGGTTTGGGTAGCGTGATGCGATCGCTGACACTTAAAGACTGTTGCCCGGGCTGCAACACGACCTTGAGTTCGTGTTGTACCGGGGCCTGCAGTTCCAGTGCCAACAACGGTGCGCTGAAAAGCCACAGTAAAACCCACACTAGACGTTTCATTTATTCGTTCCAGTCCGCGATAAACACATCGGTCGCGCGCGGTTTCTGCGGGTTGCGGTTAGAACCGAACACGATCTTTTTGCCGTCCGGCGAAAACATGGGGAAGCTATCAAACACCTTGTTGTAGGTAATACGCTTGAGACCGCTACCGTCACTGTTGATCAGGTACAACTCGAAATTGTGGCCGAATGTTTTGATGTCCTCGCGCCAGTCATCCATGTTGCTGGAAAACACGATGCGCTTGCCATCCGGGTGCCAGGACGGTGCCCAGTTG
>JAPHTU010000238.1 GCA_026196145.1 Gammaproteobacteria bacterium | reverse complement strand
GCCCAGCATATTGCGGCGGAGTTTGTAAACCGGTTTCAGATTGAACGGCCGCCCCTTGCGGCGCTGGCGTTGACTACCGACACATCTATAATTACAAGCATTGGAAATGACTATCATTTTGACGAAATATTTTCCAAGCAGATAAAGGCGCTGGGTCAGCCAGGCGATGTACTGCTGGCCATTTCTACCAGCGGTAATTCCAGCAATGTTGCCATGGCCATCAAAACCGCAAAGGAAAGAGCGGTCAATGTCGTTGCACTGACTGGCAGGGATGGCGGCAGCATCGCCCAGCTGCTTGATGAGCAGGACACTGAAATTCGCGCCCCAAGCGATTCAACCGCCCGGATACAGGAAGTGCATTCATTAACCATTCACTGCCTGTGCGACCTGATAGACAGAAACTTACTTGGTTTAACCAATTGACACAGCTTATGAAATTCACCAACACCATCCACACAATTTTATTAATCACCATCCTCGCAACCACTGTGAGTGGCTGCGCCGGCCTGGCTGTCGGGGGCGCCGCCACCGGTATTGCCGTCATCCATGACCGCCGTTCCTCAGGCACCGTTATCGACGATCAGGGAACTAACTGGAAAGTCAGCGAGGCCATTTTCAAGGACAAGGAGCTGAGTGACCCTTCACACATCAATGTCACCGTCTACAACAACGTTGTCTTGTTGACGGGAGAAACGCCAAGCGAGGACCTTAAATTGCGCGCAAACGCCCTCGCTGCACAATCTTCGGGCAATAAAAAAATATACAATGAGCTTGCCATAGCATCGCCGACATCCCTCACAACACGAACCAATGACACCTATATCACAGCCAAGGTAAAGACAGTGCTGCTGGAAATAGACAATATCCCCACCTTCGACCCCACACGGGTTAAAGTCGTAACCGAGGACAGCGTGGTCTATCTAATGGGCCTGGTGACTACTCAGGAATCCAATGCAGTAACGGAAAAGGCAAGAAATGTTAGCGGCGTAAAAAAGGTCGTAAGGCTATTCGAATACCTGACACCCTAGCAGCTCTTTACTTGACGACCTTCAGGCTGGGCCGGCCTGCCGGCGGTTTTGGTGGAGGATCATCAGGCTCATCGCCATCCCCGTCACCCTCTGCTTCTTCGGCGACAATAGACTTCAGGATCATCTCCTGAGTACGCAGATCAACGGCGGGCCCGGGCTTTTCATACAAAAAGGCCATGCCCTCGCCGTTTTCCCGGGCAAATATCGCGATCACAGCCTTTATCGGGATAACTATTTGATACCCGCGTCCGGAAAATCGTGCGTCGAAGAGAATATATTCCTGCCCCAACTCCAGATTACGCACTGAAGCCGGGCTGATGTTGAGCACGATTTCGCCATCCATCACAAAGTCTCTGGGAACCTCTACACCATCGTAATCGGCGTTTACCGAGAGATAGGGCGTAAGACCATTGTCCAGTATCCAGTCATTAAAGGCCCGGATAAGATAGGGCCGGCGTGTTGTCATGGCTTGCATATGAGCAGCTTCCAACAAAACATCAGAAAATACAAGAAACGTAAAGCCACCGCATCACGCTATCAAAAGATATTACAGACGCATTTCCTGTTCGGCTTCGGTCAGACAGCTCTGGAATGAATCACGGGAAAAAATGCGTTCCGCATACTGCTCTATCACCTTGGCCTGACGTGGCAAGTCAATTCGATAGGCTGGCAGACGCCAGAGTATAGGCGCTATGGCACAATCCACCAGTGTCATATCATCACTCAGGAAAAAAGGCTTGGCTGCGAAAATATCCGCGCTTGACGCAATGACATCCCGAAGCTCTTTCTTGGCCTTGGCAGCCAGCCTTTTGTCTTCACTTTCCACATCGGGCAACAGGCTGTACCAGTCCTTGAAAACGCGATGCAGCCCCAGACGTGCGGTTGCACGCGAAACCGGGTCGACCGGCATTAACGGCGGGTGCGGGAAGCGCTCGTCCAGATACTCGCTCAGTATCTGAACATCATAAACAACCAGGTCGCGATCAACCAGGGTTGGCACATCACCATACGGATTGACGTCGGCCAGCTCGGCCTGCTGACCTTCCTGGTCTACATCAACCACATCGAAGGTAATATGCTTTTCAGCCAGTACCAGACGGGCACAATGAGACAAGGGATCTGTAGACGATGAAAATAAAATCATCACTGATCGACGATTAGCAACTGCACCCATAGGAACCGACCTGCTTATATTACGAATAAAATTCTATTCGATTTGAATTAATGGATATCCTTCCAGTACTCACGCTTAAGCGCGTAAGAAATCATCAGAAAGACAAACAGGAATGCCAGTACCCAGAAGCCAATTTCATGACGCTTCAGCTCGGCTGGCTCACCCATATAAACCATATAGGTCACCAGATCACGAACCGTCTGCTGGTACTCCTTGGGAGTCAGTTTACCCGTCTCAACCAGCTTCATACCGACAATTTGCTTGTCGCCATCTGATTCACCATGCTCGGCAGCATCAGCATAAACCGGTTCCTGCCAGCCCTGCAATTCCCATAACACGTTAGGCATTGCAACATCTTTAAAAGTCGCATTATTTACGCCGATCGGGCTGCTCTCATCCTTATAGAAGGTCATGAAGTAGTTGTACAGCCAGTCACGCCCACGAGCTCGGGAAATCACTGAAAGATCGGGCGGTGGCACACCAAACCAGCGCTTGGCGTCATCCTCTTCAATCGCGACAGTCATGCCATCATGAAACTTGTCTGCAGGATTCATCAGATTTTTCTTCATGATTTCTTCACTGATCCCGAGATCATCGGCCACACGTTTGTAGCGCATATACTCGGCCGAGTGACAGGTCAGACAATAATTGACGAATACACGCGCGCCACGCTGGATAGCAGCCTTATCGGTCTCGTCAATATTTGGCGTCTTGAACAGGAAGCTTGAGCCACCGGCTGCCAGGGCATACCCGGGGGCCAGCAATATTAATAACAGAGCAGTTTTTTTAATGAGCTTGTTCATATTCATTATCCAGTCACCCGATCAGGAACAGGCTTATCCTTATCCATTTTTGTGTAGATTGGCATTAACAGGAAGAAAGCAAAGTAAACAGCAGTAAATAGCTGTGCCCATACCGTATTGTTAAACATAAACAGATCGGTATCTGTCGGCGACTTCACACCCAGGTAACCCAGCACAATAAAGGCGACTACAAACGAATACAGTGCAACCTTGAAATACATGCCACGGTAGCGAATAGACTTGACCGGGCTACGGTCCAGCCATGGCAGCACAAAGAACAACATTTGTGAGGCACCCATCGCAAATACGCCCCATAACTTGGCGTCTACACCAAGGAACGGATAGGTAAAGGCCCGCAGAATCGAGTAGAACGGGGTGAAATACCACAGTGGTGCAATATGCTCGGGTGTTTTCAACGGATCAGCCGGAATAAAGTTATTGTGCTCCAGAAACCAGCCGCCCATTTCAGGCGCGTAGAAAACGACCGCAAAGAAAAACATCAGGAAGACGATCGTACCGACGATATCTTTTACTGTGTAGTAGGGGTGGAACGGGATACCATCTAACGGGATACCATCGGCACCCTTGTTTTTCTTGATCTCGACACCATCCGGATTATTGGAACCTACTTCATGCAGCGCAATGATATGCGCTGCAACCAGCCCTATCAGCGCTAGCGGTACAGCAGCAACATGATAGGCAAAGAAACGGTTCAGGGTGGCATCAGAAATAGTGAAATCACCACGGATCCACTCGGCAAGCGGTCCACCAATACCAAAAGGCATCGCCTCAAATAACGACACAATCACCTGCGCACCCCAGAAAGACATCTGACCCCACGGCAACAGATAGCCTAGGAAGGCCTCTGACATCAGGATCATGTAGATCATCATACCCAGTATCCACAGCAATTCGCGTGGATGCTTGTATGAGCCATACATCATGCCGCGAAACATATGCAGGTAAACAACAATAAAAAATGCTGACGCACCGGTTGAGTGCATATAGCGAATCAACCAGCCCCAGTTAACATCTCGCATAATGAATTCAACCGAGGCAAAGGCTTCATCAGCGGACGGCTTGTAGTTCATGGTAAGGAAAATACCGGTAACAACCTGGATCACCAGAACCAGCAAGGCCAGCGAACCGAAGAAATACCAGAAATTAAAGTTTTTAGGCGCGTAGTATTGCGCCAAGTGCTCATTCCAGAGCTTGG
>JAPHTU010000217.1 GCA_026196145.1 Gammaproteobacteria bacterium | reverse complement strand
CTGGCTCCGGTTCTGGTTCCGGTGGGGAGGCGCTTATCTGTTCGGAGGAGATGATGGAAATAATAATGCGGGATTTGCTGCCAGCGAGATCAAAAATGGTGCCTTCCACGCCATCCAATGCAGCAATTTCCTGTACCGAGATGCCCTGGCTTTCCAGAGCCTGCCCGATATGTGCCGGCAGTAAATTGGGATTGATCCGTAATACCGACAGTGGCATGCATATCGTGCTGCTTGCCTCGTCTCTGCCATGTTTATACACCCGAACTTCAAGCTGGTTCATTATTTGCTGGCCTTTATCAGTATTTCCGCTATTTGAGTGGTATTCTAGCAATAGCCGGGATGACAAAACCAGAATCTTGTCATACTTTTCGTTATTAATTCGTGCGCGGGAATTACTTGAAATCAGGTAATCCGTTGTCCAGTTTCCATTCCTCACCAATATAGCGCCAGGTCTGGTGCTGGGTAGTCGATCGAATAATGCCACTGCTGACAATGTAATAATCAACTATGACATCGCCAACCATGACACCCGTGTCGTAGTTGAGTAGCCAGGCTGTGGGTTTAACTTTGGATATTCTGATGTCCCTGAGGGTGATGGCAGGGATTTTTTCAATGGTGGGGCCAATGTGATCAGTCGTCATAAAGGTCGTTAATTCCCTGAAATGTCCCCAGCGTAGATGTTTCTCGTATTGTATGAATGTTCGGTCAAATGTGGTTGTTAATTCACCGCTTTGTATTTTCTGAAGGGTGTTGCACCCGGAAAGGAGAATGCCCGAGAGTATGGTTAATGTGATTATGTGCCTGATATTGATACGCATGGAGTCCCCCACCCTGATGGTCTGCCTGGAATTACGTTAGTAAAATAGGTAAGTGCAGTGATGTCTTTATTATTAGGATTTTAAAGTATAAAGAAAATTGAGATATTTTGAACTAATCCTTTGCTCCGGTATCTATCCTTTTTCGGGCGAGATTGGTTAGTCAGTTTCAATAATTAAATATAATTAGGTAGTAGAGGCATATAAGTTTAATAGTTCTGTAGTAGGCCGGCCTTTTTTCAAGCGAGACCCTTGCGAATAAGATAGAAACTCCGCTGCCAGGCAATCAATAATCCAGCCATGTGCCACGCATTAACCCCCGCCTTAATGTCTGTCAGAAATATAGTTTCCCCGTAAAAGCAGACGACCGTGGTTTTGTGGTTATAAGCCAAAGAACCCATCAAGTTGAAATATTCTGAACTAACCGTCGATCGGAAAGTCAATTTACTTACAGAGCAGATTAACAAGCCTGTATTGATAATTTAATTATATTTTAGGAGAAGACTAATGAAAAACTTAATAGCTTTGGTTGTGGCTGGCCTTATATCAAGTGCGGCCTATGCGGGTAATATAGGGCTGGAAGCTGGAATTGCTAATTCGCTTGAAGATGATTTCCCGGGACTGTACTCGAACGAAGAATCATCAAGGGTTAATGTTCAACCTGAGGTAGGTGATTCTACAGTAGGCGAAGATATTTTTCAGACCTACGAGGGATCAGATATCCTGTAGGAAGAGATACACAATGTAACAGCGATTGTAGTTCTACTGATATACGGGGCAGTTTTCACTGTCCCGTATTAGTTTGCATGGAAGCCGGATAATATTTTATGGGTTAGCTTGATTCGATAGTCAGACTATAATTATGGATATGCGATCTGGATTCCGGATAATTATTTTATCGATATTCAAACTGGCGATCTTTGGGTCGCCAGCCCTGCTATGTATGTCTGGCCTAGTTGCAGCCACAGAGACCTCAATCTATCCACCCCCTGGTTCACAGTACTCGATTATTCATAAAAAGGTTATCGACTATGTTGGTGCGCACCCTGATGTTAGCTTGAGCCTGGCGCTGATTCGTGGCGACCATATTGAATGGGCGCATAGTTATCATACTGCTGCTATCTCGAAAAATATCTACCGTGTTGGCTCGATTGCAAAGGTATTTACTGCGCTTGCGGTTATGCAACTCGAGGATCAGGGGCTTATAGATATAGATCAGCCAGTGTTTGCTTATCTGCCCCGTTTTAGTGTCAAGCGACGTTTTTCTAATGTAAGGCCAATCACTATACGTCATTTGCTGACTCACCATTCGGGGTTGCCTACAAATATTGTTAAAGGACAGTGGAGTCATGCGCACTTTTCTACAGTAATTGAGCAATTACGAAACGAATATATGAGTTATCCACCAGAGTTTGTTCGGGCATACTCAAATATCGGATATGCCTTGTTAGGCGCCTTGATTGAAGAGGTGACGGGGCAGGATTATGAGTCTTATATTGAAGACAATATTTTTACGCCACTGGAAATGACCGATAGTGGTTTTGATGGTGGTGTTGTTCAGCAGAAGAATTTTATATGGCCGCAGGAAACAAAAAACAGTCAAAGGTTGTTACCTATTCGGGATGTGCCGGCAATGGGTTTGTATACAACGGCTGAAGACATGTCGAAATTTATATCCATGTTGTCAAACAAGGGGAGGTTCAAAGGCAAGGATTTTATCCATTATTCGGTTTTAGAGGAGATGATGGAGCGTAATAATGCGCATGTAACTCTGGATTATGATCAGCAGCAAGGGATAGGGCTATTGTTGAATCACTGTATCCTCGGCTACCCGGGAGATGTCGTTGAACACGGCGGGAATACCATGTATTACGCCAGCCATTTTGTTAGCGCGCCAGCCTATGGTATTGGGGCTGTCGTACTGTCCAATTCAAGGGCGGCCAAGAATTTTATTCACATGTTGGCCAGGGATCTGGCGGCCACTGCGATACAGAAGTATTATCCGGAAGATAAATTAAAATCCACGAAAAAGCCTGATAAGCCTTTAGTGGCAAAACGGGATGCGGATAGCGATGTTTCGCGTTCTGGAATAATGCAGGGAAAATATCTTACCAGGTCCGGGTTACTGACTTTGCAGGTTGATGAATCAGATATGTGCGCCTGCGTGGATAAGAAACGCCTGGACCTGATTCCAATGCCTGATGGCTGGTACGGTGTCAAGAATCAGAAAAAAGATGCCAGTCTAACGAGTATTGAATTTTCTCCTCAGGAGGTTGAGGGTCAGGCTGTGTTGGCTATAAGGAAAGGCGATCGTGAACAACGGCTGGGAGAATATATACCTGAGAGCGGGATACCTTCAAAGTGGAAGGATCGACTTGGTGATTACAAGGTTGAAAACCCGGATCCGGAATTCCCGTTAAATGAAGTCAGCTTGATTGAAGAGGATAACCTGATGTATCTGAGCTATCGTATGCCTTTGTTGAGTAACAAGCGAATCGAGATCCCACTAACCGCGCTTGACGATGGACAAGCTATTACGACAGGCATGGGTCGGGGTCGAGGGGAAACAGTACTTGCTCAGCAAACATCTGAGGGTGAGTACTTGTTGTACTCAGGCTATCTCATTAAAAAGGTTGTGCACTAAGACGGAGAGCGTAAAACTAGAAGTGGATTGTCTGTGCGTCAAATACGGGCCCATCAACACACACCCGTTTCATTGCGCTACCTGCCTGGGTAGCAACCTCAACCACGCAACCCGCGCAACCTCCGACGGCGCATGCCATCCTTTCCTCCAGTGAAACCTGGCAATTGATGCCAAGGTCCTGTGCGAGTTGTTTAACTGCGGCCAGCATAGGGTGTGGCCCGCATGAAAAAATTTCAATCCGGGACAGCTGGCTGGGTTGCAATGATTGCAGGTATTGTCTCGCCAGGTCCGGGGCATAACCCTGGTGGCAACCCGCATATCCCTGCAAACTGGATAGCCTTGAGGGGATATTAAGCGCCCCCAACGCCGCAATTGAAGCATTGGTTTCCCGCGCTATTCCGTTTATCTCCGTTGATGATTCCTCAATCTCAAACGGAAAAGGTGTCTCGGAACCCATGATTACCAGCGTGTTTTGCACATCGTCGGGGTACAGGCTGGCGATGGTCTCGGCCAGGAATATCATCGGCGGAATGCCAACCCCGCCACCGATGAGTACACGAATGGGACGAACTTCCGATAATTGAAAGACATTACCAATCGGGCCAAGCATGCTGAGTGTATCTCCTGCAGCCCTGTTGGCTAGCAGGTGGGTACCCTGTCCGACATCCTTGTAAAGCAGGTCGACCCAGTTTTCCCTGTTGTTTGTGCGCATGATGGATAGCGGGCGACGTAACGGTAAGGACGGGTCGCACTGTATGTGAACAAATTGCCCGGCCTGTGCGTGTTCCGCACACCTTGGTGCGTCGAGGCGCACAATATGCTGATCTCCTTCGTGGTGTTGATGATCAAGTATGACCGCGTCTTCCAGATAAATGCTGCCACGAGTGTCGCTATGTGTTACAGACATGAGTATTTTTGTTCCCCGTTGATGAGCGTATTTTTCACTATTCCTTTAAAGGGCCAGCCGCCAAAGGCAGTGTTTTTGCCATGACTCAGCATATTTGAGCTATCAAGCGTCCATTCGGTTTGCGGATCAAGAATCGTAATGTCCGCGGCCTTGCCCGTTGCAAGGTTGCCGGATTGTATGCCGAGAATGTCGGCGGGGCCTTGCGTAACAGAGCGTAGTATTGTTGCCGGGTCCATACCTTGTTCATGAATAAACTTCATGCAAAGCGGCAGCAAGGTTTCCAGCGTAGACATGCCGGCTTCGGTTTCAGCAAACGGTGCAAGTTTTGCGTCCGCCTCATGCGGTTGATGATCAGAACAAATGGCGCTGATGATGCCGTCTGCAACGGCCTGCCGTAATGCGTCGCGGTCTCTTTCTGTACGCAACGGCGGCAGCACATGCGCATTGCTGTTGAAGTTGACGATGTCGTTCTCGGTTAAGAATAGCTGGTGTGCGGAGACATCAGCAGAGATCTGCAGGCCACGTTGCTGTGCGTTGGCAATCATTTCAACAGATCTCGCGCTGGACAGACGGCAAAAATGTGCACTGACGCCGGTGGCCTCAATCAGGGCCAGGTCTCTGGCTACAATGGCGGTTTCTGCTGCAACCGGAATGCCGGGTAGCCCCATACGCGTGGCAACCTGTCCCTCGTGCGCACAGCCATGCTTACTCAAATATTGATCTACCGGGGTCAGGAAGACTTTCAGGTTATAGCTGACTGCGTAATCCATGATATTGCGCATAAACTGGCTATCGCTAATCGGATGGTTTGCATTGGATATGCCGACGCAGCCAGCTTCTTTTAGTGCGCCCAGTTCGCTTAGCTGAACGGAATCCAGACCAACACTCATTGCACCCAGGGCATAGATATGCGGGCTGTTGCAACGTTTGGTGCGCTGCTGAATGAGTTCAACGACGGCGGGCGTATCGATAACAGGTATGGTGTCTGGTGGCAGGCAAACCGTGGTTATACCACTGGCCAATGCGGCAGCAGATTCACTGCATATACTGCCCTTTTGTTCTTCACCGGGTTCACGAAAACGAGCGGCAAGGTCGACCAGCCCTGGAATCACCCAGCAGTCCGATGCGTCAATTATCTGTTCAGGGGATAGCTGGTTGCTGTCATGACTGCCGTTTGATATCCGCCCATCTTCATCAATCCAGATATCCCGGTGGCTATCCTCGTTGTTGGCCGGGTCGATAACGCGGCCGTTTTTGATCAGTCGTATCATGTTGCCGCCTGAGGCGCCTTGTCAGGCTGGTTGTGCTGCATGGCCATCGACATCACTGCCATGCGAATCGCAATGCCATGGCTAACCTGTTCAAGGATAACCGACTGCGGGCTGTCGGCAACACTGGAAGACATTTCGACACCGCGGTTGATCGGGCCGGGGTGCATGATCATCGCATCCGGTTTGGCAATAGCCAGTCTTTCCGTGGTCATGCCGTATTGTTGGTAATATTCATGTTCACTGGGCAGACGCCCGCCCTGCATACGTTCTCGTTGCAGGCGTAGCATGATGATAACGTCAACGTCGCGCAGACCCTCGTCAAGCGAGTGGAATACTTTTACGCCCAGCGTTTCGACATCAGCGGGTAGCAGGGTTTGTGGCGCGATAACGCGAACTTCGCCGGTCAGTAATGTGTTGAGTGCGTGGATCTGGGACCGCGCAACCCGTGAATGGCGGATGTCGCCGACTATGGCTACCGTTAGCCCGCCAAAATCAGGTTTGTGCCGGCGAATGGTAAATACATCGAGCATTGCCTGGGTGGGGTGTGCGTGACGCCCATCACCCGCATTGACTATACTGACATGTGGTGCGACCTGCTGGGCGATGAAATGTGCAGCACCACTTTGAGCATGGCGTACAACAAACATATCAACATGCATGGCCTCCAGGTTGCGAAGGGTATCCAGCAGGGATTCGCCTTTGGTGGTTGCTGATGTACTCATGGCGATGTTCAGTACGTCTGCGGACAGGCGCTTGGCGGCCAGTTCAAAGGTTGTACGTGTACGGGTGCTTGGCTCAAAGAACAGGTTGGCTACGGTTTTGCCCCTGAGTAGCGGAACCTTTTTAATACTTCTGTCTTTTACACTGGTCAGTGATTCAGCTGTATCGAGTATGGAAACCAGCATGTCACGGGGCAGGCCTTCAATGGTCAGGAAGTGTCTGAGCTTGCCTGTGGGTGTTAGCTGGATGGATGACATCAGCTTGTCTCGATAATTTCGAGCATGAGTGGCTCGGGTCCGCTGAGTTTAATTTGCTGGTTGTTATCCAGGGCCACGCGATTACCGACACAATCTGCACATATGGGCAATTGTCTGCCATCACGCTCTATCAGAACCGCCAGAATGACCGAGGCGGGTCTGCCATAGGCAAATATTTCATTGAGGGCTGCCCTGATGGTTCGGCCGGTATATAAGACATCATCGACCAGAATAATATGCTGGTCATCAACCTCGAACGGGATATGAGAAGGTCGTACCTCCGGGTTCATGCCGATTCGGGAAAAGTCATCACGATAGAATGAAATATCCAGCGTGCCCAGCGGCATGTTTTCATCGATAGCCAGTTGTAAGGCGCGGGCAACCCATTCTCCCCCGGTATGGATGCCGAGCATGGATGGAGACTGTATGGCGTGCGATGACAGGTGATCTTGAAGACAATGTGTCAGGGCTTGCAGGGCACTAGTAGTATCGGTGTCAGCTATTGTCATATTGCTCGTCAAGCCAGGTTTGTAATATCACGGCAGCAGCCGTGTCATCCAGCGGCGCTATTCTCCTTTTTGTTGACTGCGAGAGCAAGTCCCTGGCCTCAAAAGAGCTGAGTCGTTCATCAATTTCGTATACCTGCAGCTTGAATCGTATCTGAAGCTGCGCAATGAATTTTTTTATCTGTTGATGGATGTTGGTGGATTGACCGTCTGCCGTGTTCGGCATACCGACAATAGCGCCTACGGGTTGCCATTCCTGTACCAGCTGTTCAATCCGTCGCCATTGCGTATCTTTGTCAGACTGGATTATCTCAAGTGCGGACGCAGACCTGCTGATGGTTTGACCAACGGCGACACCTATGCGCTTTCGTCCATAATCAAAGCCGAGGTAGGTGCCTGGCCTTGGCAGATCAGGCATGTCCTGCCTGGTTATGGAGATGTTGTAAATCGATACCTATTAATTTTGCAGCCTGTTGCCAGCAGTCCTCACAGTCATTGCTAAACAGCAGTTCATTATTGGCTGGCGAAGAAAGCCAGCTGTTTTCCAGTATTTCGTTATCCAGTTGACCGGCGCCCCAGCCAGCATAGCCCAGTGCCAGTAAAAACTGTTCCGGCCCCTTGTTATTGCCAATGGCCTCAAGAATGTCGAACGAGGTTGTTACGGATATTTCGGATGTGACCGGCATGGAAGTACCCCACGAAGGACTGCCGGTATGCAGGACAAATCCCCGTTCAGGCTCGACCGGGCCACCAGACAGAACCTGCTGATTACAGTTGCTGAAAGCCGGTAGATGTTTGATATCGATCTGGTCAAACAGGTCGGAAATGCTAATGTCCATCGGGCGGTTAATGACAAAACCCATTGCCCCTTCGTCATTATGTTCGCAGATATAGCTAACAGTCTGCGCAAAAAAGGAGCTTGCCAATTCAGGCATGGCGATCAGGAAATGATTTGCCAGTGATGTGGACGTGTCCATAGCATCAGTATCGGGTGTCAGGGCATGAATGGCAAGTCGTAGAAATGTAAATACCGTGCCATTTCATCGCTCAGTATTATCAGCCTGGGCGTATCAAATAGCATGCTGTCACCCACCACCCCGGTCACGCCATGTGCCACTTGAAGAAAATTCCCATGTCCTTGTTATATATAGAATTTCCACGGGTTCGCCAGCTTCCTTGATGTTGTCCGGAATACGGGCATAGGGGGCGCCGAGTTTTACAATTCGAATGGCTGAGTCGTCGAGCACCGTGTGCCCCGAGGGCTGGTTAATCTTGATTTCACGGATACTGCCATCTTTATTGATGGCTACAGTCAAACGTAGTCGACCAGACAGCCGTTGCCGTCGGGCCTCGTCCGGATAATTCAGGTTGCCGATGCGCTCAACCTTGCGAGTCCACGCATTCATGTAGGCAGCCGGTGCAAATTCACGTGTCCTTGCGCTGATATGCTTCTTGCGTGGACGATTGGCGTAATTGATGATTTTTCTATTAATTTCGGCCGTCAGGCTGGCTATTTCCAGGCTGCGACTGATGAGTTGTTGTGTATTGGTCAGGCTCTCCTTTTGCGGGGCTGATTTTTTATCCGGTCTGGAGAGAACAATATTTTTACCCTGTTTGCTGGTAATTACTTTTTTCTTTACCGGTTTGCTTTTCAGGGATTTTGCCAGCCTGGGCGGGCGTTTACTAACACTGGCATTGGGTGTGGGTGAGGGGCCCTGAACAGGTTTGCTCAGGTGCGCTTTTTTATCGACCGTGCCTCCCCCATCCTGACTGGCCTGGGCCAGGTAGTCTGCCTCCTCCGGTGGCTTGTTTGATTTACTCTGCACCAGAATGATATCCAGCGTTGGTGAAGGTGGATTCTTTACGGGCTCAGGCGCGCTGAAACTGATGCCCAGGATAATGAGGCCATGCAGCATGGCACCCAGAAACAGCATCATGCCGAGTCGATCACCGGGTGTAACTGCGGGAGTTGCCCTGACTGCTGTCATGTTTGAATGGTACGCGCCAATCTCTGAAGCCTTTGAATCCGGCGGGATTATAGCGGTGAAGCGGGCTTCATCATAGGTCAATAATATGAATTGTACCTGCCAGTTCTTCATTAACTTGCAGGCGCCGTTGCATTTCATGACTCATAATCAACTCCCCGTCACGGGTCATGAGCAGGACATGGCGAATTCCCATTGCCCTGGCTGCCGTGGCAATATTGTCCTTGCCTGCGGCCAATAATGCCGTTGCGGCGGCATCCGCAGTCGTTGCGTCGGGGTGAATGACGGTTACCGCTATGGTGTGTGATACGGGCTCACCGGTTCGTGGATCAATAATGTGATGTCGGCGCTTGTTGTCCTGAACATAAAATCTTTGATAGTCGCCCGAGGTGAAGATGCTTTCATCTGACAGCGTTTCAATACTGGCCAGTACGCCGGGTTGCCTGGGGTGCTGGATGCCTACCTTCCAGGGGCGTTCACCGTGCTCGCCGATTGCCTTAAGGTCGCCGCCTGCATTAATAATGGCGTGTTCTATGCCCATTAGCCGGAGCGTTTTGATTGCCTCGTCGATGCCATAACCCTTGGCGATACCACCAAGGTCAATCTGTATGTCTGGATTCAGGCCGCGCATAGTGATGCCGTCAATCTCAATGTCTTCCATTGTTGGGAT
>JAPHTU010000081.1 GCA_026196145.1 Gammaproteobacteria bacterium | reverse complement strand
TTTCGTGCATAGGGTCTATTTTAGTGCATGGCTGATAGCCTTGATAATGGTTTCTTCAGCCTCTCTCAGTATGGGCAGCGCCTTGCTGTTGTTGGCAAAGGTAGATGGCCTGGCAAATAGTACGGTGGTAACACCCTGCTTATGAATCAGGGTAACCCGCATCGGGCACAGGGCCAGCATATCGGTATCGGCATTGCTGACCTGATTTGTATACCAGCCATTACAGATAATCATAACGCGGAAGTCTTCCAGTTTGCTGAGATTGTAGTCATCCCATTTATCCGAGAAACGTGACAGGTTCTGGCCAATATTTATCTCCTCTACGACGAAAAACCGGCTTCCCTCCAGAGACTCGTAGACCTTTTTATAGGCCAGGTCATAATTCATATTTGTTGATTGTTTATAAATGCCACCGGCATGGGCGATATTAATGCCCAGTAAGAAAAGCAATAAAGTCGTTATCAATATTTTCATGAGTAATTCCGTTTCATATAACCTCGATACAGACAACGTGGTCCGGCGAGGGTTCAATGTCATAGCATATCGCGGGGTAGCAATTTACAAGGCAGATTTTCTATACATGACTGATAGTAATTTTTGCGGTTGCCTATGCCGCAGGCTATTCTGGAAATTAATATAGCGAATAATGCATTCAGGACAGGTTATGTATTGCCATTCTACATGTTCGGACGCCTGTGGTATAAAGCAGGCTTGATTAGTAGAGAAATCACAAATGAAGATTACTGACAGCAATTACCCCTTCAGCCGGATGCGCCGCATGCGTTACGGTGATTTTTCCCGTCGCTTAATGAGAGAAAACCAGCTTTCTGCAGATGACCTGATCTATCCGGTGTTTGTGCTTGAGGGCAGTAACAAGAAGGAAGCAGTGCCATCTATGCCCGGTGTTGAACGTATGTCTATTGATTTAATGGTGAAAGAGGCAGAGGCTGTTGCCAGCCTGGGCGTGCCCGCCATGGCATTGTTTCCCGTAACACCGTTAGAGGCGAAGTCCGAGGATGCGGCAGAGGCCTATAATCCGCAGGGCCTGGCGCAACGGGCTGTGCGTGCGATCAAGGAGGCGGTGCCGGAGCTGGGTGTGATCACCGATGTGGCGCTGGACCCCTTCACTACCCATGGACAGGATGGGCTCATCAACGATGACGGATATGTGATGAACGATGAGACCGTAGATGTACTGGTCAGGCAGGCACAGTCACATGCCGAGGCGGGAGCTGATATTGTGGCACCGTCCGACATGATGGATGGTCGAATTGGTGCCATTCGTGAGCAGCTGGAGCACGCCGGTTACCACAATACAAAAATACTGTCCTACGCTGCGAAATACGCCTCAAGCTTTTACGGTCCATTTCGTGATGCAGTCGGCTCTGCTGGCAATCTTGGTAGCGGTAACAAGTATACCTACCAGATGGACCCGGCAAATTCAGATGAGGCTATTCGTGAGGTCGCCATGGACCTGCAGGAAGGCGCAGATATGGTAATGGTCAAGCCGGGTATGCCGTATCTGGACATCGTGCGAAGGATCAAGGATGAATTTGGGGCACCGACATTTGTCTACCAGGTCAGTGGGGAATACGCGATGCTTAAGGCGGCGACACAGAACGGCTGGCTGGATGAGAGGGCTACCGTACTGGAGTCCCTGTTATGCATGAAGCGGGCGGGAGCAGATGCCGTGCTGACTTATTACGCCAAACAGGTTGCGCAGTGGTTGGCAGTTGATTGATTCAGGACAATTTGATCCTGACAACCTTCATAAATTCAAATGCAATACCTGCAACCGTTTCCTGTGACGGGTAGTAGGTCATATTGACGCGCTTACCCTGCACGTTTTTATAGGCGGTTTTACGTTTAAATTTAAATGGCACATCACAACCATCTACCATCAATGTATTGAGAATCCAGCCCCCACTTTGTCTTTGCACATGTGAGGTAACCTTCATCAACTCGGTATGTGTCAGTTGTTGATGCTTGCCAGTTAATTTTTTGGCTTCAATCTGCATGCTGGCGCTAACATGTCGTCAGCCACCGGTATGAAACGGCTGGCTGAATTCATGTACTGCATCGACCAGTGCCTTGACATTGTCAGGGTCTATATCCGGGGTTACGCCGTGTCCAAGGTTGAATACATGACCGGTACCATGGCCGAAGTCTTCAATAATCCTTTTGGCTTCGGCCCGGACCTTTTCAGGGCCGGCATATAGCGCACAGGGATCAAGATTGCCCTGCAATGCAACACGATCGCCGACCAGCGCCCTTGCCTTGCTGATGGGTTGTGTCCAGTCCAGCCCGAGTGCGTCGCAGCCGGTGTCAGCCATGGCGTCGAGCCATAAACCACCGCCCTTGGTAAACAGGATTACAGGTACCTTGCGGCCATCTGCCTCGCGAGTCAGGCCATCGATAATCTGCTGCATATAGTGTAGCGAGAATTCCTTGTAGTGTGGTTCGGTTAACATACCGCCCCAGGTATCAAAGATCTGGACGGCCTGTGCGCCGGCAGCAATCTGCGCATTCAGATATGAGGTGACCGACTGGGCCAGTTTGCCGAGTAGCTGGTGCAACAACGCCGGGTCGTCATACAAAATGCCCTTGGCTTTGGAAAAGTTTTTTGAACCGCGGCCCTCGATCATATAGGTCGCCAGTGTCCATGGGCTGCCGGAAAAGCCGATTAACGGGACACTCCCATTGAGAGCCTGACGAATGGTGCGTACAGCGGCTGGCACATAGGCAAGCTCGCCCTCGGGATCAGGTATACCCAGCTTGTCAACATCGGCCTGGCTGCGAATCGGATTTTTAAAGGCAGGCCCCTCACCCTCGGTAAAATACAGCCCCAGCCCCATGGCGTCG
>JAPHTU010000279.1 GCA_026196145.1 Gammaproteobacteria bacterium | reverse complement strand
TTGCCTTGTCCCGGGCCGGATGACCCGGCTACGTTGTTTTATACTTCCGGCACCACCGGGCGGCCCAAGGGTGTCCCACTTGACCATGCCAATCTTGCCTTCCAGATCAGGGCGGTTGCCGGGGCCGGGGTGATTGGCAAAAATGACCGCATAGCGTTGCCCTTGCCACTGCACCATGTTTATCCATTTGTCATCGGCATGTTGGCACCCCTGGCTCTGGGCGTAGCCCTTATTATTCCGTATTCCTTGACCGGGCCCCAGGTCGTTCGCGCCTTGCGGGAAGGCGGCGCGACGGTAATGGTCGGCGTACCGCGACTCTATAGCGCCATGTACACCGGCATTCTGGACAAGGTTAAGGCCAAAGGCTCACTGGCGGAAACGGTCTTTAATGCCATCCTTGCCCTTAGCATAGGACTGCGGAGACGGCTGGGAATACAGGTCGGCAAACGCCTGTTCGGTTCACTGCACCGGCAGGTAGCTCCAGGTCTGCGGGTGTTGGCCTGCGGTGGAGCCCCCCTGAACCCGGACCTGGCCTGGAAGCTGGAAGGCCTTGGCTGGCAAGTCTCCATCGGCTATGGACTCACCGAGACAGCCCCGCTGCTAACCATGAACCTGCCAGGTTCTTCCAGGCTGGATAGTATTGGGCGAGTCGTCGATGGAGTTGATCTGAAGATCGACACGGCTGTTCGTGGTGGAATAGACACCATAGATAATCGCAACGAGATCACTTTCCCCCAGGGGGAAATCCTGGCCCGTGGTCCGAACGTGTTCAAAGGTTATCGTGGCCTTCCGGAACAGACCGCGGCTGCCTTTACCGACGACGGCTGGTTTCGTACCGGTGACCTCGGTTATGTCGACGCTAAGGGCTATGTATACATCACCGGGCGCATCAAGGAATTGATCGTCACCGAAGGGGGCGAGAATATCCAGCCGGACGCGGTCGAGGAAATATATAGCAGGCATCCTTCGATCCGCGAGTTTGCGCTGATGCAGAAGGACGGACGGTTGATAGGTCTGGTCGTTCCGGAGGTGAGCGAAATTCATCGGAGCGGACTCGACGCACTAGCCCCCGCAATACACCAGGCAATAGCAGAACAGACCAAGCATGTTCCGTCTTACCAGCGCATCCAGGATTATGTGCTGATCCGCGAGCCATTACCGCGTACCCGCCTGGGCAAGCTGCGCCGGCACCTGTTACCGGGGTTATATGATCAGGCCCACGCACTTGAGACAGCCGGGGATAAGACTGATGTCGGGCCCATGTCGGTAACCGATATGGTTGGTGAAGACATCGCCCTGCTTGAAAATCCAGTGGCACGAGAGATATGGGACTGGCTTGCTGCACGCTATCCGGATGAGCGTCTTACACCGGAAACCAGTCCGCAACTCGATCTGGGAATCGACTCCCTGGAGTGGGTCGCCCTCACGCTGGAGATCGATCAGCGTTTTGGCTTGCAGTTGAGCGCCGAGGCGTTATCACGCATTGATACTGTCCGCGATCTGCTTTGCGAGGCAACTGAAGCCCCTGTATCCGGGACAGGATCCGAATCCATTTCTTTCATGGATACGCCGGAAAGGGTGATCGGAGAATCTCAAAAGCGTAGTATCGAGCCCCTGAATCCAGTCCAGTCAGCCATTTCATCAGCTATGCACATGTGTAACCGGCTGGTGATGAAGGTGTTCTTCCGGCTGCAAGTAGAGGGCGCAGAGAATCTACGTGAAGGAGGGCAGTACGTATTCACCCCCAACCATACAAGTGCGCTGGATCCCTTCGTGCTTGCTGCCGCCATGGATATGGCCACACATCGCCGAACCTACTGGATGGCATGGACTGGAATCGCGTTCCGTAGCCTGATTACTCGCACCCTCAGCCGACTTTCCCGCGCCCTGCCTATCAACCGGGATCGGAGCGCCCTGGCCGGTCTTGCAATGGGCGCCGTAATCCTGGATCGAGGCTACAACCTGGTGTTATTCCCCGAAGGCAGGCGTTCTGACAACGATGAGTTACAGCCTTTTCGTCCCGGCGTTGGACTACTGTTGGAACGCTTTCCGGTGCCCGTGATCCCTGTTTATATCCAGGGTACGCATGCGGCGATGCCAACGGGGCAGAAATGGCCCCGTCTACGGCGCCTCGATGTCATATTAGGTGCCCCGTTGCTTCCGCAGGAATTGGCGCGCCAGGGAACGGGCCAAAGTGACGCCGAACGCATCACCCATGCCCTGCAGGAGCAGGTAGCTGGATTGGGGGAAAAGTTATCGTCATGATGCAGATAGAGATATTGTGGGCTAATGTTGAATAGTCGTGCCAAGGAGCAACAACGATGAAGATGCGTATGCAGACTTTTGGTGAGATCGAGGTCGGGGACGAGCGTTATGATTATGACCTTGTTATCGAGCAGGGCAAGATCAGCAAGCGCCGTAAAAAGCCTTCAAAGATTTATCGTGAACGCTACGGACATACCCCGTTATCGGTTGAAGAAACCATACCCTGGCATGGCAAGCGGCTGTTTATTGGCACGGGGATGTACGGAAAGCTACCTGTCATGCCAGAGGTATATGACATGGCGGAAAAGAAGCACATCAAGGTGGTTGCACTACCGACGCCGGAGCTTTGCGACAAGCTGCTTAAGCTGAGTGCCTCGGATATCAACGCCGTGTTGCATGTAACCTGTTGAATTGAGCTATGGACGAAACCACAGCCAGGTATGAATTCCGCGTCTTTGCCAATGACTTCGGCATCGCGGAGGGGGCCATGCGCCGCGATGCCCGTATGGTGCGCTACCGTGAAAGCCTGGAGGCCTACATCGTGTCTGCCGCCAACGATGAAAACAATACCAAGGTGCGCGATGCACTCATGGATATCAAGGTGCTGGTCAACCGTGAACGGGACCTGGAACAATGGAACCCGCGGATGAAGGGGGAGTTTCCTCTTTCGCGTGAGTTAATTCAGGATGAAGTATTGCCGGCCTTTGGCGTCAGCATGCCCGAGTTGAATCGTAGCACCTACACCTTCGAACAGTTTATCGATGAGGTCATCGTGCCGCATCCTGATCTGGCGGCGGTCAACGTGTATAAACAACGTAC
>JAPHTU010000189.1 GCA_026196145.1 Gammaproteobacteria bacterium | reverse complement strand
GGCTTGCATCTGCAATAGCTAACACTTTTAGCTCTCAAATAGCCGTATAACACCAGTTCTTTTGTGTTATGCGGCTTTTTTCTGCGCACGATATAACGTTGGGATTGCCTAACGTATCCAGATACGTATCATGACTGCTCCTTATTAATCAGGCGGAAAGTCGATATGTCTATCTCATCTCAATCCTTATTACGTTCCATTATTGTCAGCGCAGCGCTACTCGTCAGCGGTAGTGCATTTGCCGGCTGGACCCCGGATTCAGAAAGTGCGGATGCCCAGGGCAAGGCGGATGCCGGTGTCGCGCAAACCATCGCTGCCTTCAAGACCAAAGACCCGGGTATGAAGCGTTTTTTCTCCAAGGCGCATGGCTACGCAGTCTTTCCAACGGTTGGTAAAGGTGGCATCGGTATTGGTGGCGCCTACGGTGAAGGCAAGGTTTATCGTCAAGGAAAATATATCGGTGATACCAGCCTGTCACAGTTAACGATTGGTCTGCAGTTGGGTGGCCAGGCCTACAGCGAAGTGATCTTCTTTGGCTCCAAGGCGGCGTTGGATAAATTTACCGCCGGTAATTTTGAGTTCAGTGCACAGGCTTCAGCGGTGGCAGTTACCGCCGGTGCCTCGGCTGACGCCGACTACGATGGCGGACTAGCGGTGTTCACCATGGCCAAGGGCGGTCTGATGTATGAAGCGTCTGTCGGCGGACAAAAGTTCTCCTACACGGCTGCTAAATAGACTGATCTTCGAGAAATCGTGCCATGGATGTATCTCAATGGCACGATTTCTTGCCGTTTCCTGGGGGTGTATGCAGGGTGGGGCACCGGAAATACAGCATTTGCAGCAAAATAGACAACAGGGATATATTGCCTTCGGATAATAACCTAGTAAACTACTCGGGTATTATTGGATCAATTTTTGAGGACAGGCAATGAGTATAGAAATACCCGCACGTGATGGAGATGGTTATCTGGAAGACATGGGTGGATGGACACCTGAAATCGGCAAGGCGATGGCTGAAGCCGATGATATAGAGATCAGTGATGAGCAGTGGGATCAGATTATAAAGGCCCGCGAATATTTTGAGGAGCAGGGCACCGTTCCGGCAATTCGCAAGTTCGCCAAGTATGTCGGTATCGACCAGAAGATTTTATTTAAACAATGGATGACCGGCCCCATGAAGCCAATCACCAAATACGGTGGTTTGCCGAAGCCAACGGGCTGTGTATAAACAGGCAGTGTAACGAAGCCGGGCTAGCCCCGGCTTTTTTTATACCCGTTCGAGACGCGGAACAGGGGCCCCGCGGTAGCGGGGATGCGATCGTCGGGGGGCGGGAAGTCATCACCGGTATCAACCGGCATCTGCTTCGTCTTCCGGCTCATCCGGCTCCTCATGTGCAATACCCTTGTGGCAATCGATGCAGGTCTCACCTTCTTCGAGCGCGCGCGCATGCTTTTTTCTCGCTGACTTATCCTGCTCGTCCAAGTCCATGCCTTCAAATGAATGGCAGTTGCGGCATTCACGTGAGTCGGTTGATTTCATCGCGTCCCAGACCCGGTTGGCCATGGTCCAGCGGTGTTTATTGAACTTTTCAGGTGTGTCGTAGGATCCCAAAGCCCAGTGATAGAGTTCCTGGCTTGCTTTGATCTTGCGAACAACTTTATAAACCCATGGCTTTGGCACATGACAATCGGAGCATGATACCCGCACACCGGCCGGATTTTTATAATGAATCGTTTCCTTGTATTCCTTGTACACGTTGTCTTTCATCTCGTGGCAGGAAATACAGAATTCCATGGTATTGGTCGCTTCCATTGCCGTGTTAAAGCCACCCCAGAAAATGATACCGAATACCACGCCCGCAATAAGTAATACGAGGGGTGAAAATTTTGCTAACTTCTTTTGCCAGATCCCCAAATAGTCTTTCACTTAATGCGTCCCCCTCGTGTGCCTACAATTTCATCCTTGTAGGGATTGATATATTTATGATTAGTATATTTACATGTAGCGGAGGAGGGTAATTTATTTCCCGATAAAAGTAATTGATATATATCAATGTTTAGATTGAACCGCTTCCTGTTACGCTGGTCACGCTACAATCCTATATACATTGACGGCCATGTCTTTGCTGTGCCAAATTGTTGCAGGCACGGCTATAGCTGACGTGAACTAGTGAATCATATGAGCAGGGTTGATATTATCCATGCACCGCTAATCTGCCGTGTGAGCCGGGCTGATATGGGGCTATTTATTTACAGGGGAACACAAATGACAAGCAAGCTGGAACAGGAAGAATATTTATACCGCAGGGCGATTGATATTATTGAGTCGGCCGATAGTGACAAGGACAAGGAAGATTTGCTGTTTCAGGAAGTCTGGATTCCGCTGGCTGAGTTATACAAGGAAAGGATTGTAGGTCCTGAGGGTTGATTTATCTGTGTTAGCCCCGGCTTGAGTGGTTATCCGTTATTCCGGCTTACCGTAAACAGTGCATATCATTTGAGTATAGAGCCTATTCCTTGCGTGATTCCTGCTCATCGGGTTTCTTAGGGCTGCGTTTGATGATCATATAGATAACCACGGAAAACAACAGCAAGGCCGAGCCAAGAAAACCGGCGTAGACCATCATCGGAGTGTCCATGTTATATCCCCACGAGATTATATAGATGCATCATATGATCAACGGACGTTAGTTGCCAGTCAGTCTGAAATAATCCCGATAGCGTGTTCCCCTGAGTTCTCCCCAGAACACATAACTGCTACCCGTCAATGCAATGACCAGTGAAAAGTCCACGGTAATCATTGTTATCAGTAATGGGTAACTGTCATGTGCCATCCTTGAAAGAGTCGCGCCCATAACGGACATGCCGGCAAGGAATATAAAGAATCCAGGACGGTAAAATTGCCATAGTTTGGGATCTGATAATTCGTCAATTCGCTTGATGTTTCGACGGCAGCTACCGACAAAAACAAACTTTGCTTTTAGACTACCGAGAACCAGACTCGCTAGCAAGGCCGCGTAAGGCCATGTCTTTTCCGGCTGTAATGCCAGTGCCTCAAACAGCATGTCGCTGCCTTTTAGAAACAGCATAACCGCGCCACTAAGCCAGGCAAATGCGGCCAGAAGCTTTAGCATGTGTGCTGATGTAGTCATAAATAATGGGCGTGGAACGGTAACGTATGGTGACAGAAAGCTTATGTTATGTGACCGTGCCGTATACAGCAAATATCGGATCAGCATACAGCTTCTTATTGGCGTATTTATCATCTTCAGGGCGTAGCAAGCCCTGGATGGTTTCAGTGTGCAACGCAGTAATTCCTTCTGTTTTCAGGAAGTAGTCAAGTGTCAGCCCCAGTCGTTCGAACGGGTGCAGTTCAGACCAGATCAGAATGCCTTTCAGTGTATTCCAGTGGTCGGTGAAGGTCACGATAATGCTTCCACCCGGTTTGGTGATGCGATGTAATTCCCTGAAGGTAAGGGCAGGATCGGTCAAATACTCGACTGCTGCGGTAAACACAATGGTATTAAATGTGTTGTCTTCAAAAGGCAGTACTGGTGTCTTGTTGACATTATGCACGACAAAATCGGTTAGCTGGCGGTTGGCCGTCAGCTCTTCCTGATTTAGTCCAATGCCGGTCACGTGCAGGCCATTTATGTTATCCGGCAGGTATGAATGTGCGCCGCACATCATATCCAGTACATGATCGCCTGGCTGTAACAAGCGACCATATAGATCAGTAAGCTGTGCCCCGGAGCTTGTATCAAAGGTATCTTCCAGGTTGGCATCTTTGTAATGTATTGCGTCATCGGTATCGTCGATCCTGTCGTGCGCACCCTCGGCATAAAAGTCGGTGCCTGAATCCAACGGTGTCTGAATGCCAATGCCCCCCATGAGCGCCTCATATACAACATCGTTACAGCGGCCCCCGCGTTCTTCCTTGCCGGGGTATCTTTCGCCAACGACACGCAGACTCACTTCAATCCGGTTTTTTGCCAACGGGTGATTGAGATCAATAGTAAACTGATCACCCTCTACACCGAGCACCCGTAAAGGCAGGAACTCCTCGCCGGTAACGCCGGCATGACCGGCAATGATTCGCCTGGGATAAAAACGCCCCTGTTGAGGTGTAATAATGATTTTGCCAGGACCAATGGGCTGTATTTTACTGATTGAAAGGGTGACGATATTTGACGGGTAGTGCATTGGTACGATGTCATTGGCTGGCATGGTTTCAGTGACCCATTCACCATCCGCTGCATTCATCAGCTTGTCACCCAGCATGCCTGGAAAGAAGTCGCGCCAGAAGTTAATGCCCTGGAAAAAGTGTCGCTCGGTGTGCGTGGCCTGGCTGCTTTGCCAGATTATTTTTAGCTCAATGTCGGCGTAGGTTGAAGGATCCACGAGAATACCTGTCGTGATGCAATAAGAGGGAGGCTATGATGCCTGACTATGGTCAGGAAATACCATGCTTACGCCGGAGTATTGATTTTAGGGTGTGGGTGTTTTAGCGAATGACCGCTTGAGAGTGAATTACACCACTAATGCTTTCCCTCGCGACTATGGCAGACGATTAAATATATAAACGCCGGTTTGCAGGTCAATCGGGTCGCTAATCTGGCCAGGTCGAAGTGAAAAGATAGATTTTAAGCCCACCGGTAATCGCACATCATCATGTACATTTTGTGACAGGGAATTCCTGTTCATATCGGAATATTCATTAATCAACGCATCAAAGCTGACGCCCTTTCCGCGGGCGAGCCGAACCAGTCTCTCTGCAAAGATAACTGCCTGTTTACGGTCATAGTAAAAAGGTTGTTGGCGGACAATTGGGGAACGCATCTCTCTGTGGCCGATAGTAATAAACTTGAAATTACCGGGAGATACAGGCTTTTGTCCCTTGCCCGGCACTCTGGCAGCATCAATGGGCGGCATGGTCTTGGGAAGGATTTTTTTTGCGCCGTCACGAAGTGCCTGCTGGTTGAGCTCGGCCAGTCGATGCGCCTCTTTGGTATTAAAGGCCATTGCCTGTTTGCCAATACGCTGAATCGTAATTTGTTTCAGGCTATCGTTTTTCTTTAACTGACGGAGGGCATCCAGGCCATCGACCACTTCGCCAAAGACCGAGTGATGCCTGTCCAGCCAGCCGGCTGGCCTGGTGGTAATAAAAAACTGGCTACCGTTTGTATTGGGACCCCGGTTTGCCATCGACAGGATACCGATTTTTGAATGGCTGAGTTGCGGGTGGAATTCGTCTTCAAATACATATCCCGGATCACCCTTGCCGTTACCGGTCGGATCACCGGTCTGGATCATGAAATCGGTAAGCTGGTTAAATTTAAGATTGATATACAGGGGGTCGTTTCGTTTTTTACCAGTGGCCGGATCCGTCCACTCACGCGTACCTTCGGAAAGCCCAACAAAGTTCATCACGGTCAATGGTGCCCGTTTATAAAAAAGACGGGCACGGATTATGCCTTTATCGGTATCAATTAGTGCATAAATTCCAGGATCCTGGGTGGCTAACGTGGTTACTGGCGTCAGTACCAGTAAAAACAGAAGTATGGAGCTAACGATTCTAGGCATAGTGTGATCCCGATTCACTTTTCAGTTGAGGTTTTTTTCAAGACAAAAAAAAGCGGGAGGGTACTGCCCTCCCGCCTGACGAACAATATTACTACTTTTTGTGCTCGGCCCGCATGCGCTTTGCTTCTTCCATAATATTATTTACTGCGGTATTGAGCGGTGCCCAGCCATACCAGTGCATGTAGTCATTACTGGCGTGGAATGCACCCTGGAAGGTACGCTGCCTGTATTCAAGCATGATCAGGTAAAGTTCCTGCTCGATATTGGTCCTGGCCGTATAGTACTGCAGCAGATCCGGCGCATATTTCCAGCCCTCGGGCTTCTTCAGGATACCTTCTTTATACAGGGCCTGTACTTCCTGGATAGCGCCGGCAAACAGATGGTCTGCATCCTTGATAATCTGGTCAGCAGCATCAAAGTGAACCTGAACAAAGCCCTTACTGTGACAGGAATTACAGGTGTGTTTCATCTTCTTGCGAAGCTCGTTGAACTCTTCCGGACCACGTGCCGCCTGTCCCTGAACCACGATTTCAATAAAGCGTTCAGTTGGCTGCAGGCCGGCATCCAGGACACCGGCTGCCTGAAGAATAATGGCGCGGTCAAATGTCCACTGGGGATCATCATCTACGCCATCATAGTGACCTGATGGCAATGCAGCTGCCAGGGACTTGAGATTCTTCTCCAGGGAAGGCGCCACCTTGATCAACGCAAGTACGTTTTCCTTGGTTGGTATACGTAGTCCCAAAAACCCCCATGATGTGACAACCGCATGATCACCATCTGCCATATGGCATGTCTGGCAGGTGGGTGCACGACTATCAACGGTTTGATTGTTTTCGATATCCCAGACTATGCCGTGCTTGGCCGACATATACATTTCCCATTGCGGGTGATCAAAGCCCATATGACAGTTCGAACAGGCCCGTGGGTCACGCGCTTCTTCCTTGCGGAAGGTGTGACGGGTATGGCAGGCGTCACACTGGGCGTTGCCATAACGATATTGTGATTCTTCCTTGCCGCCATCATGTCCAAGCTTTGCGCTCTTGTTGCCATCCTGGATTCCCAAAAGGCCTTTTTGCCCCAGTTTGTGGCAGCCTGAGCAGCCACGGTAGCCCTTCTTGCCAATTGACCCCGGCAGGCCGTGCCAGGCTGCCTGTGATTTCATGCCAAACCAGGCCAGGTTGTGCTTGCCCTGACGCATCTGTTTCAACTTCTTTTTGTGGCATTCCCCAGCACAGGTCTCGGCCGTTGGCATTTCAGCCTTGGCATGATCCTTCATGGTGAGGTGCTTTTCACCATGGCAATCTGTACATCCGACAGCATCCTCGCCACTGGCATTGGCCATTGGACTGGAAAGATGTTGTTTTACGATGCCTGGCGTGACATTGACGTGACAGCCAATACATTTTTCATTTTTAGTGTCGTCATAAACCCCGGTACTCATAGCCGCTTGCGCATGGCTGGAAAGCATCAGGACAAGAAATACAGCGAATGAGACGACAGTCGAGAGACGTGTACGCATGATTCCACCTTTGATGTTAGTTTTTAGTTATTAGGCCTTAATACTTTATTATTCGGCCATCTTTACGAGACAACTGTGACAGTTGTTTCCCCATCTTTTAGAGGGTAGCTAGCAAAAATCGACTCTTCAAAATAAGTTGTTAACATAGATCAAGTCTGTTGAATAATATAGGTAATACCGCTTGACTTAAGTCAAGGGTGCCAGGCTGAACAGGTATTGTTGGCAGGCTAATGCGTTAATTATCCTGTTCTGCAACATACTCGGGCAGTGAATCGAGAAAAGCGGGCCTGGCCCCCTTTAACACCAGAACTTCTGCATCTATTTTCTTTGCCTTAAGCATCTGGCCAAGAACGATCGCAAGAATCGTACTGAAAACAAACATGCCCACGCCGACAGCAAGTAGCTGTTCCTGGTATGCCGTAAACTCGATTGATGCAAAGGAAAGGGCGATCGAAATGGCCAGGGTGCCTAGCGTCACTATTGTCAGTATGAGCCTTTTTCTCCAGTGACGGCGGCAAACAGGGATACTGATTTTCCCGGATTTTCTGAAAATTAATATGACAATAATGATGGGTATTACGGCCAGCACATTAAAGACGAGAAATAGCAGCAACAGCGCTACCTGTAGCCACGGGTTCAGGTAGTAGATGCGTCTGTTCTTCCTTAGCCGGGTCGCCTCGTTGCAGTAAATGCAGCGGTCAGGTAGCTCTGATCTTTTTAGCATGACAATGAATCTGCCGTCACGCCAGACGCTGTCATCGTCCGTTATAAATAGAAGTGGGCTTTGAGGTGGGGCATACGGGTTCTGCTCCTGGGTAACCATCAGGCTGTCAATTATTGATAAGTGCCTGGTACTTTGGTGGCAGAATATCAACATCTCCCTGGATCAGGCGCTCCTTGTTAACCTTATTTAACTGCTTGATTTGGTGTTCCAGCTTGGATGCCATGCTTCGATTATTGACGGCAGTTTGCCAGACCATGGTTAAAGGACCCTTGCCTTTCAGGTACTTGGCACCCCTGCCGTCCTTGCCCTGATGTTCCTGAAGGCGCCGCTCGGTATCGGTGGTGATGCCTGTGTACAGTGAATTGTTAACACAACGGATAATGTAGACGAACCAGTTATTCATCACCCTTTACCCGTTTCCATCCGTGGTGACGACTTTCATCAGGGGTCACCTCGTAACGTGCCCACTTCGCGAGTTCATCACGGCTGGCTGAGCCTGTCATAT
>JAPHTU010000157.1 GCA_026196145.1 Gammaproteobacteria bacterium | reverse complement strand
ATCAGGTTCTGGCAACTGGCTGATGGTAGCTGCCTGCACACGATGGGCGGCGACAACTCACCGGTGAATGCTGCTGCACTATCCGCTGACAAGGGCATGGCGATTTCAGGCGATCAGGCAGGGGCACTCAAGCTATGGATATTTGACTGGTCATTAACACCGCCTTCAAAAATCAATCCCCAGGATGACGCGCTTGGTGTCATCATGCAGAACTTTGTACGCCAGCATACCCCCTACCCCGTGCTCAAACCCGACAGCACGCAGCAAAACCAGACTATCACCAAACCCTTGCAGCCACGCTGGAATGACAAGGACCTGCAACGGCTGCTGGTCATTCTGGGTTATGCCGACTTCAGCACGACAGGCATTGCATCATTAAATGCCTTGCTGGATAACTATCGACAGGAAACCAAACCGGACAGCACAGAGACCAGTGAACAACATACCACCCGTCCATCAAAGACCAGCACGCAAACGGCCCGCACCACGAGCACCCCGGTTAGCAGCTTCAATGAGCCGGGTTTCCTGGCCGGGCTTCCCCGTCCGCTACAGTTAATACTTGCTGGCGGGCTGGTGCTGTTGATCGGCCTGACGATTTACCATTCGTCGATTTACGTCATGACGTATTTCAGCCTTAAACATGCCACTGAATATGTCGAGAGCGGCCAGAACATCAACCGCCTGCAGGAAGACGGGATGGCACTGCTGCATACCGCCGCACGCAAGGGCCAGCTTCGCGTGGTCAGCTATCTTCTGCAACAACATGCCAATATCAATGCACTGGATAGTATTGGCTGGACCGCGTTGCATCACGCCGTTTATTCAAATGATCTTGCAATGGTCGAACTCCTGCTCGAAAACGGTGCTGTACGTAATCATGGCGCAGGCATGAAGAATGTCACCCCGACCTTTCTGGCAAGCCAGGAGGGTTACGAAGACATTGTCCGCGCGCTGGTCAGAAGAAGATAAGGCCGGAGGTCACTACATGGCTGATTATCTGCAATAATACCGGTATGTCTATGGTGAGAAGATTCCAGTGAAAAACCAGGTAGCGCTCAAGGTCATACATGGCAAATTGCAGGGCATGGCTTTTACCTTTGACGAGCGCACCATCTGCATCATCGGCCGCGCCAGGGACTGCAACATCAAGCTGCCGGATGACAAGGACCACGAGACCATCTCCCGTTACCACTGTTTACTGGATATCAATCCGCCCTCGGTAAGAGTCAGGGACTTCGGCAGCCGCAATGGCACTTTTGTCAACGGCAAGAAGATTGGCCAGCGTAAAAAGGGACAATCGATTGATGAGGTTGATAAAACCGGTTTTCCGGAGATCGACCTGGCACATATGGACAAGATCAAGCTGGGCACCACGGTATTTCAGGTTTCTATAGAGGGTACCCAGAAAAGCGCGCCACAGCCAACCAGGGCAGAACCCGAGGAACCGTTACACCATACGCCTGATCTGGATGAGCTCAGTCAACACATCCAGCACTTCCCGGAACTGGCAGGTATCCGTGATTATTTACCGACCAGGGAGCTGGGTCGCGGTGGTATGGGGGCGGTCTACCTGGCCAGGCACAAGGACAGCGGCGAGCAGGTTGCGCTCAAGGTCATGTTGCCGCAGGTCGCCGTCAGTAATGAGGCCCGGGACATGTTTTTGCGCGAGACTAAAAACACCGAGGCCCTGCACCACCCCAATCTCGTTCAACTCCATCATTCCGGCTGCCATGACGATACCTTTTTCTTCACGCTGGAATATTGTGACAGCGGCAGCTTGCTGGACCTGACCCGGGAAAGGGGTGGTCGCATGTCAGTCGATGAGGCCCTGCCATTGATCCTGCAGGCACTGGATGGACTTCACTACGCACATACTGCTGCCGTGCAGAGTACTGATCAGCCTGATGGCAGTGTCATGCTCACTACCGGACTGGTACATCGTGACCTGAAGCCGGCCAATATCTACCTGACGAGCGGCGAGGATGGACAGCTGGTTGCGAAGATCGGTGACTTCGGTCTTGCCAAGGCATTTGATACCGCGGGGCTGAGTGGCCAGACCGCCACCGGTAGTGTTGGCGGCACACCGGTATTCATGCCAAGGCAGCAGATTCTGAACTTTAAATACGCCAAGCCGCAGGTTGATGTCTGGGCCATGGCGGCCACTCTCTATAAAACACTGACAGGTAGCTACCCAAGGGATTTTCCACGTGGCGAGGACCCCTGGCTGACGGCACTGAAAAATGCCCCTGTACCTATTCGCGATAGAAATCCGGAGATACCGGAAGCACTCGCCAAAGTGATAGATTCCGCACTGGTTGATAATCCCGAGTTACTTTTCACCTCTGCCGAGCAATTAAAGACGGCACTGGAAACAGCCTACAACACATAAACATCCTATGGCATGGGAAATAACTAACGACACATTGCACGTGTTAATGCTTCCCGTTCGGCCTGATTCGTTTTAAGATATGTTTTTGTAATAAATGGTCACCAGCGCCTAAACAATAAGTGATTGTTGGCGGGGATACTATATATTCATATAGAACAATCGAACCAGCAGGGGAAATCGTATTACCGGTATGAACACCTTATTTGCAGGCCTTTCTGATGTCGGACTAATCCGAAAAAACAATGAGGATAGCTGGTATGCCGATACGGGAAACGGATTGTTTATTGTTGCAGACGGCATGGGCGGACATCACGGGGGAGAGGTCGCGTCCGGACTGATAGTCGAACATCTGCCTGAATTAATTAAAGACTTTCCACCTGCCCCTGACGTCGAATTGACCCTGGAAAGTACGGAGAGCCTGAAGTCCGCCCTGGTCGAACTCAACTCATTGATCTACCTGCAGGGTCTGGCCCAGCCCGGTCGTCAGGGTATGGGGGCGACAGCCGTCGTACTGCTTGTGCATAAAGACAAGGCAATAGTCGGTCATGTCGGCGACAGCAGGCTATATATTCTTCGTGACAGGAAACTGGTGCGAATTACCCATGACCATTCGATTACCCAGTACCTGGTTGACCTGGGAGAAATCCAGGAGAGTGAGGCCGCTAACCATGCGGCCAGTGGCCAGATCAGCCAATATCTGGGCATGAAGGAAGACCCAGTACCGGACATGGTGCTTTTGAGTCTCGAAAAGGACGACCGCCTGCTCATGTGTAGTGACGGCCTCAATGGCATGCTTGACGATCAACAGATTACGGAAATCACCAGTGGCCAGCCAACCCCTCGGGATGCCTGCGAAGCGCTGGTCAAGGCCGCTAAATATGCCGGCGGCAAGGACAATATCACCACCATTGTGGTCGACATTCTCGGTTAGTTAAACCAGGGCCTGTTAACAGGCCCTAAGCCTACCTGGGTTTGCTGGTAATCGAATCGGTGAACTCGACTACCTTCCATCCACTCGCCGTGTTTCTAACGGTAGCCGTTTGTGCATGACCGACATAACTGCCCGGGGCATTCGGGTTCGCGGTGGAGCCCGCCCAGCTGATCGAGGCACGCATGGATGCCGTGATTGCTACATCGTCACCAGAGGACTCCTCCGACTTGATGTTATACATAACACCTTCCAGCCTGCCTTTTTCAGACAGCGGCGTGGAAATCTCCCTGCCCATGAATTGCATCCTGGTACTGGACTGTTTCTCCTCAAGCATACTGGCCGTGTTTCCGGCGGCATATAACATGGCATTGTCATAGTCGCGGACCACGTAGGCATTGGCAAACTGCTTGTAGGTCTTCACTGCCTGGGAATCTTCCTTGAAGAACATGTTTTGCACGAGGTAGTAACCACCCACGCCCAGGATTATAAGAATAATCAGTTTTTTCATGGTCTACCGCCATTTTTATCAGAAAAGGTCGGTGACCAGTATATACAAAATTCATACCTCCCAAAAGCTTGACTTAGTGTATAT
>JAPHTU010000351.1 GCA_026196145.1 Gammaproteobacteria bacterium | reverse complement strand
TCATGGCTGAAAAACGCTCATCCCGTTTCGCGCCACCGCCCACATTACCCGGATTAATTCGATATTTGGCCAGTGCCTGTGCACAGTCCGGATATTTTGTCAGTAGCGTGTGACCGATATAATGAAAATCACCGATCAACGGCACATCGATTCCGCGCTTCAACAAACCCTCATGAATTTCAGCGACTGCGGCAGCGGCTTTTTCAGTATCCACTGTGATACGTACCAGTTCAGAACCCGCCTCGGCCAGGGCCGCCACCTGATCAATGGTTGAGTTTATGTCTGCCGTATCGGTATTGGTCATGGACTGCACCACGATTGGTGCATCGCCACCAACCATGACGTCACCGACCTTCACCCCTACCGACCTTCTTCTGTTAATCACATCAAATCCCGCTTACTGAAAATATACTTAGGAGAGGAATTATACCTAAAGCCCGCAGGCTTTAGTTCAAGCCTTCTTGCGCGCCAGACGCCTCAACGATTGCTGCAACTGCTTGTCGGAGACACCACCCGCTACGGCCTCTACCATCTCGCGGCTGGAGCGGCTCATCGGCCGCTGTACCCTCTCAGGTTTTAGGCTGTCCTCCGCCATGTGCTTAAGCGGACGATTTTTTACCACCACCCCCTTGATATCACCCGCTCCACAACTACGTAAAATGGCCTTGATGAGCCCCTGCTGCAGCCTGATCTGGGTGGACCACTCCGCACCGCGCACATGTATTACTGCCCGGTGACGGGTATCAATATTCGCCAGCTTGACCATGGTGTTGATTGATAGTGGTAGCTGCTTTTGCAGGCAGGCATTGAACCGGGCCAACAAAAGTGCACGCTCACGGATCGAGGAGAATGAACCCTTTCCCAGCAGGGTATTAACACGTTGCCTTGACATGACGCTAGTCTACTCCAGGCATCGCGCCAGATGGGAGGAATTATTAGCACGAATTAGCGGGTACCAGGAAATATGCCCCACGGAAAACAGCCGGCTTTAAAAATAGGATTTTCCTATTATAGTTATTATGAGGATAGAGCTATCCCCTGCATTAACAGTGATAAAGGAGATCATGAAATGACAAAAAAATATCTTTTCATTCTACACATCGTATTGACATTGATACTCTATTCAATGCCCGGTAGTGCCGCAGACCTGGTAGAAAGAGTCGATGATGCCTATTACAGTATCACCAATACCAACCCACCCCAGTTACAGGTGGTTGCCAATGGCCGTGTCACCTCGGGCGGATGGGGTTTCCCGCAGCTAGTCCCTTATCTCAGGCAAAAGCCCCCGGCACATGGGATACTGGAATTTGATTTTGTTGCCAGGGCGCCATCAGCTGACAGGATGGTAATACAAGCGGTTGTACCTATCAGCGCCAACAACCTGTTGCATGATTATTATCCCGCTATCAAGGCCATCAAAATCAATGCCAAAACCAATAGCAGAACAATAAAAGTCAAACCGCAGTAATAATCAGAAACGGAATTGCGGTAACAGAATCTACCGCAATTCCCGGGCGATCCAAGTATCGACATATTGTAGTTTCAGATGCCTTGAAGGTTATTTGCTACCGGTTATGCCCGTTGCTTTGTACATCTTATTTATCGAGTAAACGTTCGAATTCCGGCAAGGATTAGCGTCATACCCAGAATCATACCCATAATTGATCCGGCGTTTACGGGGCCTGCTATCAGCAAGAGATATAACAGTGTATAAAGCCCACCGATCAAGCATAGCAGGATAATAGAAACCAGTATTGTTAGCGGTAAACCAACTTGATGCTCCTTTACCAGACTGCTGATCATGCACCAGTAGGTGTAACCAAGGGCCAGTGCAACAAATACGAGCATTATCGTTGAAATAATCGACATACTTTTACCCAGATGTGTATATAAATGAAGGGAGCAAATAACTGGCAAGGTATGAAATAAAGCAACCCGGCACTATACCCGTTAGTGGTTGTATACTGTTCAAGAATTATCCGGTTCTTACCAGACTATTCCCATGTCAGTCGTGCCAGCATCCAATCGTCATCCTTCAGTTCCCAGTGGCTTTTGACTTCATACACCCTGGCAGAGTCAGGTACCAGGCGGTCGGCGCCAGTAACGACCACGGAGTGTTTGCCGTTGGCAACAAAATTGTAGCCTGGATGTGGTGTAATCTCAGTCTTTAGAACGGTTATTGTGATCTTGTTGTGTAGCAGGAACTTTGCGATCAACATTTTGCCAGCTTCCTCCTTGTTGATGTGCTGATTGCCAGTAAAGTCTTCAGTCAGATAAGACAGAACCTCTGATCGATCTTTTTCTTCAATAGCAGTCTGAATTATCTGCATATTGTTGCGAATAGCTTCTTCAACAGGGGGCTGGCTGCAGGCCGTAAGCAAGGCCAGCAGTAGGCTGATTATCAATAGTCTTGTCATCTTTTAACCAGATATTGTCTGTATATTCATTTCATAGTTACACATAAAAATAGGCTGGCCAATACCGATCGTTTTATCGTACGAGCCCTGACCTGGAATTAACGCTCGACCTGAGCCCAGGCGTTGAATGACCGTAAATAACTAGCGGCGAACAAAATATACTAGAAGAAGCGTGAGTATTTAAAATCCGGATTTACTGAGATGCTGTAACTTGTTGATTTGAATGGTGGCTATGGGTGGACTTGAACCACCGACTCCCGCATTATGACTGCAGATCGATATGCTTACAATTCAATAGGTTGCGCAATATTTCCTCTAATATCACCTTTACCACATTGTTCATTAATCAATAGGTTACGTCTTAGTATTAGAACAGTTTTGTTGTATTTGTTGAGTATGCCTGGAATCGATTAATTAATGATTGTTCCCATTCTCGGCTAGCTCTCAGTCGACCATGGCATTACTATGGTCGATTAGAATTAAATAATATTCGAAATCACCTACAGAAATCTAATCTACCTATCCTTGAGAAAAATACATATGAAAAACAACCTTATTACTTTAGCTGTTTTATCCATCGCAATGACAGGGCTATGGGGATGCAGCGAAGATACAGTGCCTGAAGAGACATTCTCGACTCCTACACCTCCTGCCGTTTCAATGCCAGAGAAGGCAGAATCTAGTGCGGCAACCATGATGGATTCGGCCAAGGAAGCCGTCCAGGAGTCATCCGGTCAAATGACCGAAGCGGCTAGTGAGTCTGCAGATTCTGCTATCGAAGAAGCGAAATCACTTATCGAAAAGGTTAAAGAGTACATTGCGAATAATGATTTTGATCTCGCCGGAAAAACACTGGAGCAGCTAGCGGGTATGAAGTCTATGCTGCCCGAGTCACTTCAAGGCCAAATTGATTCTTTACAGCAACTTCTGGCTACCCAGAAAACAGCTTCTGAGGGAACTGCCAACATGGATGCCATGAAGGACAAAATGCCAGGCATGGGGCAGTAAGCATTACTTGAATTGGGATACTGGGCGCCGATTTCTGACGTCCGGTATTCCCACTATGCTGGGCTCTGATTACATCGGTTTTTGTAGTCAGCAGGCCAGGGCCAAGCTCATCGTATTACCTAAATAGTAGGCCTAGATAATTGATACAGGCTCAGGCTAACGACCGTTTAGTACTATTTCCTACCACCCAAAACCTAGGGCTAGCTCTTGCTCCACTGAACTCTTCTAAAACTCACTATATTAGAAGGATAGGACCACCAGAAACGGCGTAACTTATTGATTATATGGTGGCTATGGGTGGACTTGAACCACCGACTCCCGCATTATGAATGCGGTGCTCTAACCAACTGAGCTACATAGCCATATTTTGATATCGGCCTCTT
>JAPHTU010000202.1 GCA_026196145.1 Gammaproteobacteria bacterium | reverse complement strand
AGTTCATATTCAGACACCCATTTTACCCAGGCTATCGTAGATAGGCCCAAGTACAGACAGCATGACCCAGCCCAGTATGAGCCCGAGGACGACGGTCAGTGCGGGCTCAATCATTGTTTGCATACGACTGATTGACTCCCTGACATCACGATCATAAAAATAACTGACATTCAGTAACGCCTCATCCAGACCACCGGTGCTTTCACCGACTTTAAGCATACGCAGTATCAGTAACGGAAACAGCTTGGTTCTTTCAAATGACTTGCTGATACTTTCACCTTCGGACAACATCTGGTTTGCATTTTGCAGACCTTGCCGGAGCCAGGCGTTATGTACAACACCCTCACATATACGTATGCAATCCATTACCCCCAGTCCGGCACGATAAGTCAACGCAAAGTAATTTGCGAAACGGGCCAGTGCTATTTTCTCCAGTATTGGCCCAATTACCCAGAGTTTAAGCTTGATTCTGTCCGTTTCGACGACAAAAATCGGGTTGATTTTCCGATATTGCCGGTATCCATATGCCAGTAATATCGGCAGACCAAATATGAGGTACCAGTAATTGACGAAGGCATTGGATGTCGCGATCAATGCACGGGTATGCATGGGTATGTCCTCACCCACATTCCTGATGAATTCGACTAACTGGGGTACCAGGTAAATCATCAGGAAGGCAATAGCGGCGCCGACAACCAGCAGCACAAAGGCGGGATAAAGAACGGCTTTCTTTGTCTGCGCTATGATTTCATCCTGCCACTTAATCGATTCGGACAGGTTTTTGAATACTTCCGAGAGTTGTCCGGTGGCTTCTCCGGCAGCAACCAGTGCGGTGAATACTTCGTCAAATACAGTGGGGTGCATCTCCAATGCCTGTGACAGTGTACGACCACCTTCGATTTCAGAGATGATGGCAGCAACGATACCCTGAAAAACCGGGTTAACCGCGCCGGTTCTCAGGTCATCGAGTCCTTCCATGATAGGAACACCGGCACGTGTGAGTTGTTCCATATGGACACAAAACGCAATCAGGTCCTTGCGTGAAACCTTGCCTCTACGGTGTTTTCTAACCTGCTTCTGACTGACCAGGTCGAGTTCCATTCCGGCCAGTTTACGTTCCAGGTCTTCCAGATTACTGGCTTCCAGTTCCCCGGGGACCATGCTACCTGCCTGGTCCATTGCCTTGTATTTATACAATATGGCCACTGTCTACAGCCCCTGCGTCATATCAACAACCCTTGCAACTTCCTCCAGTGTTGTTTTGCCTTCCTTGATACGACGAATACCATCTTCGACGAGCAGCCTGAATCCGTGGCCGAGGGCATATCTGAGTAATTCATTGGTTGATTTATGTTGTGCGACCATGTCATCCAGCTCAGCATCAAATCGTAGTAGTTCCATCAGCGCCATACGTCCCTTGTAGCCAAGCTTCTGGCAGGCCGGGCAGCCGGTACTTTTGTGTAATGTAAATTCTGACGCCTCGGGCTCCCGAAGTAGCATTAGCTCGGTGGCATCTGCCTGGTATGTTTGACTGCAGTTAACACACAGCTTCCTGATCAGTCTTTGTGCGACGATGCCGATAATATTGCCTGACATGACGTCCGGCAGCACGCCCAGGTCAAGCAGACGTGGTATGGCGCCAATGGCAGAGTTGGTATGCAGCGTGCTGAACACCTGGTGACCCGTCATGGCTGCACGCATGGCCATATCCGCAGTATCCTTGTCTCTGATTTCACCAACCAGTATGACATCGGGGTCCTGGCGCATCATGGAACGAATGCCGCTGGCAAAGTCCATTTTGGCGGCCTCGTTAACCGAGGTTTGTCGTAACAGTGTCATTGGATATTCGACCGGATCTTCCAGTGTCATAATGTTGACAGTTTCATTGTTGACATGGCTGAGCATGGAATAAAGCGTTGTGGTCTTACCTGACCCCGTGGGTCCGGTAACCAGCAATATTCCCTCTGGTCTGGCCAGCATCAGTTTGAGTGTCATCAGGGATTCAGGATGCAGATCAAGATCGTTCAGTTCTACGATTCCCCGGTTTCTGTCAAGTATACGTAAAACAAAATTTTCACCGTGGGTGGTCGGTTGCACCGACGCACGGAAGTCAACACTGCGCCCGGCAACGGTCATGGAAAAGCGTCCGTCCTGTGGCGCACGGGTTTCTGCAATATTCATGGTAGACAGTACCTTCAGTCGCACTGTCATTGCTGGCCAGTAGTTGATGTGCAGGCTTCGAATTTGTTGCAATACACCATCAATACGATAGCGGATTCGAAGAAAGCCCTGTTCAGGTTCAAAGTGTATGTCTGACGCCCCTCTTTTAACGGCATCAGAAAGCAATGCATCGACAAGTCGCACGACGGGCTGGCTGTATTCATCATTATCATCGGCCAGAGACTGGAAATCGACTTTTCCGGTTTCGAGCTCTTCCAGAATTCCGTCAACAGACAGTTCGACGCCATAAAAGTGATCGATTGCATGTTGAATTTCCGTGATACCTGCGAGTAGCGGAACAATAACGATATTGCCACCCAGGTAAGAGCGTAGCTGGTCGATCGCAAGCAGGTTGTATACATCGCTGATCGCAATGGTCAGGCTGAATTTGCTGGCATCAAAAGATATCGGCATGATTTTCAATTGCAGTGCCTTGCTTCTGGGTATGCGGGCGAGCGCCTCACTATCAGGCGTCATGTGTGTGAGGTCGATGCTCTCGGTATTTAATACCTCTGAAAGTGCGTCACGGATGATCGATTCAGTAGCGAAACCCAACTGGATGAGTATTTGGCCCAGTTGCAAAGGGTGGCTACTTTTTTGCTGTTCGGTCAGGGCAACCTGCAGTTGGTCCTGCGTGATAACGCCGCGCAAGGTTAATACATCACCCAATCGAAGCTTTTTATTCTGGTAGTCCGTGGCCATGATGCTTGGTGGTCGCTAGTCCCTATGGTTTATACATATTATTTGCATGACCTGTCGGTGACATGGTGCATATCGTATGGCCGTGACTGCCTGCTTGCTATTTAACGTGTTGTCCATCTATTGGACAACACTCGCCAGTTCCTGAATACGTTGCCGTAACTGAGGAACAGAAAAATTGACCTTTTGCGTGCTGGCAAGATCGATGGCAAGTTGGTAAAAACGTAATGCCTGTGTGCCCTTTTCAAGGTGGTCCAGGCTGATGGCAAGATTGTAGATGTAATCCGGATTAGCGCTGTCCAGTGTCCATGCCTGGAAAAATGACTGTTGTGCCTCGGTCCAGCGTGACTGCATGGCGTACAGGTTGCCAAGTGTGAAATGTAATCCGGGTGCTGCGGGGTATTTATCGAGCAGGGTATTGATCTGGGAAATTCCGGCCATGGAATCCTGCTGGCCAATCAAGGACATCAGGGCCGCCTGCGCTTCAGGGTCATTGGGATCGCGTTCAAGCAGTTTTATGTAATACCGTTTTGCATCATTTGGATTGTTTTGCAGCATGGCGAGTGCCGCTTTGCCCAGCAAGGCATCACGATTCATGGGTTCATTTTTCAGTACTTTAGAGTACAGCTTGCTGGCTGTTGAATAATCGCCAGACCGGTATGCCTCCCAGGCATTTTTCAAATGCTTGTTGGTCTTGCTGCTGACGAACCCTTTCTTGATTTTAATCGGGCTTTCATCAGTGACAGCAACTGGCTCGACTGTGGCTTGCCCGAAAGTGAGCGGTGTTCTATTAACCGCAGAACTACCGGCGCTATCCTTAGTAGCAGTTACGGGCATGCTATCGGGGGAAGGCTCTGCTGGTGGGGCATCGGGGCTGGTCACGGCCGGATATACTTCCTCTGACGGGAGTTGGCTAATATCGGCATCGGAAGGCAAGGCTGTTGCATCGGTGGCTGAGGTCAACGCTGTACCCAGGCTTGCGTCAGTAGCTGGCAAATCACCATTCACTTGTTCCTGGGGTGCGCTATCAATAGCTTCTGATTGTTCTGTGATTCCGTTTTTCAGATCCTCAATATTGAACTGTGTTTCAGAGCTTAACCCGCTGGTTTGCCAGAAATACCACCAGCCACCAGCGATGACGATGATGATCAAGGTAAGCACAGTAACAGCCGGGGTCATCCAGCGATTATTGGGTGCGGGTTGTTTTCCCTCAAAGAGTTTTTGTGCCCTTTGCTGGTTATCGGCCTTCAGGGCCATCAGGGCTTCATAATCTATCGGCGGGTTATCCTCCCAGGGCTGCTGGACTGGTTGGTTACTGCCAGCGGCATTGTCATCACTGGTATCGCCTGCCTCGCCAAAGAGATCCTCGATAGCTTCAAGTGTGGCCTCTTCCTCGCTTGAGGTTATGGGTGAGTCAGCCAGTTCAAACGCATCTTCTGAAGGTTGTTGAATAATGGTTTCATCCGGATCCACTGATGCTGATTGACTGTCGATATGTTTGGCCATCTCCAGCGAATTAAAATCAAGGATGTTCATTTGTATCGTGCGGTCATTGGGGGGGCGATGTGATGGATCACCACCTTCGATTGACTTATCAATAACAGCCTCTGTACCCGTGTTATCGGGTTCTGCCTTTTCTGAATGCATAGATGCGTTGTTGCTGGAGGATTCCGGGGGAGAGGTATCGTCAGTGGACTGTGATCCATCTTCGAGCGAAAGCTTGAATGGATTATTAGATTGTATAGCCTCATTTTCCAGATTGCTGTCTGCACCACTGTCAGCTTCTCTCTCGCCGCCATCAAATTCCGTTTCAGGGGCCGCGCTGGCGGCTCTGGCCAGGTCCTCGTAATCCAGGGTGTTCATTTGCAGCGTGGTTGACGCATTAGGGTCACGCGGCTTGCTATTTCTACTCGAGGTTTTGTCAGCAGTTCCGGAATCAGGGGTATCGGAACCGGTATTATCAGGGTTCACCGGAGTGTTGGCGTGTTCCGGGGCGTGGGCGCTATCGGTGGATTGTGGCCCATCTTTGAGAGAAAGTTTGAATGGGTTTTCCGATTGCTCCATCCCGGTTTCCGGTTCAGGAGTTGGTTTTTCCTCAGCTGTATTTACTGCTGACTCTTGCGGGGTTTTACTATCATTCTCAGCCTGCGCAGCTTGCTCGCTGGCCTCCTTTTCCTTGCGCTTGGCTTCTTCAGCCTTCTTGAGCGCATCCATCAGGAGACTCATTGGGTTGAGTCCTCAGCCCGGGTTTCTTCCTCAGGGGCAGTTTCCTGTGTTGTACTTTCCGGGAGGGGCTTAAAGGTTGCGCTTGTCAGGAAAGGTTTAAAGGCAGACAGGTCGTCCTCTATCGTCGGGTTGTCGATGACAGTTGGACGCAGGAAGACAACGAGTTCGGACTTGCTGAATTCATCTTCTTGATATTTGAACAGATTTCCCAACTTGCCCAATCGGGATGCACCCGGTAACCCCTCACTGCCCTTGTCCTGTGAGTCCTGCATCAGGCCACCGAGTACGGCTGTTTGGCCGCTATTCACACGGAGCATGGATTCGAACTCCCGTACCTGTATGACCGGAATCTGGCTTTCTACGGGTTCCGGTGGAGTACCGCCTACCGTCGTGGACGCAATAGCGTTGGCGCTGGCAATATCAACGGCCGGGTCATTCACATACTCAAGGATACGCGAAACCGTGGGACGGACATTCATGATAATTTTACCGCCTTCACTGATTTGTGGGGTAACGGTCATGACAAAGCCGACCGGCACGGTGTGGACTTCCGATTCAAAGGTACGTGCGATCACGTTCCCCTGTTCGTTGCGTTCATCTTCTACCTCTATGGTGAAGTAGACGATATTATCAACCACCTTGAGGACGGCATTTTGATTGTTCAATGCCATGATCTTGGGGCTGGAGAGGATTTTTACATCACCAAATTCCTCCAGCAGGGTAACAGTTGCCGAAATATTGCCAAGAACGCTATCTGAATTGTTATATATCGCAGTAAAAACGGGTGGAACCCCTGGGATCGTCGTAAAAGGGGTGGGGATAAGCGATTGTGAAATGCTAGGGCCACCGCCATCGCCAGTAACGATACGGCTCCAGTCCACGCCCGCACGGAATTCCTGTGACAGGGTAACCTCGACTACGGTGGCCTCAATCAGTACCTGCCGGTCTGAGCTTTCCTGTACACGGTCAATGAGCTTGCGGATTTCACGATGCTGCGCCTGTGTCGCCTGTACGGTTAGCAGGCCGCTCTCCGGGTTGGGGATGACATTGGCGGTGATGGGTAATGTAGCGCTGGCGCCATCGCCCCCCGCGGCGGAGGCTAAAGCACCTTCATCTCCGAGGATGGCGATGACGCTCATGACCAGGGACTGCCAGAAATGATGGAAACTGATTGAGCTGACCGCGGTAGTCGAGTTATTACCCAGGGTGGTTTCTTCTCCGATGCCTGTTCCGGTGGAGGCGATCTGGGTTGACAGGCTGACAGTATGGGTCGTGTCCCGAGCAATATTCGCGTAGTCAACTTTATAGTTGTTGAAATAAGGCGTATCCGGCGTTATCTCCAGGTTTTTGCCCTTGATGCTATAACGCAGGGAAATTTGTGATGACAGCCGGTCAAGTATTTGAGGTAGTGTCTGGTCAATGGCATTGATGGTGATATTACCTTCAATGCCCGGGTGGATATCGATGTTAAGGCCGGCCTCACGTGCCAGTGCGAACAATAATTCATCTGCCGGGACATCGCTTACTACAACGGTATAGGTTTCATCCCTGGTTTGTGCCTTTGGCTCCGGTAACGTACGGCTCCATGCCAATGGTTTAGGTATGGATTTCTGGCTGGCGACCGGTTTGGGTGTCAGGTGTCCATCAGAGAGGGGTGGGGGTGGGGCACTGGAGCATGAAACGAGTATTGTTGCGACTGCAAACAGAAAAGTTCGTTGCAGAAAGGTATGGGCTTTTTGCTGTATTGATTGTTGCATCGCTTGATTATGCATCCATTTCAATTTGTCGTATATCCTTACGCAGGCCTTTAACCGTACGCAGGTGTGGGCCGTGTTTTTTCATAGGTGCTGGTAGATTGTTTAGCGCATGCATGGCCTTTTTGTAATTTGGGAATTCACCAAAAACAACGCCGGTCATTTCAGTGCCTTTTATGCTGGTGCGATAGATATAGACCATGTCCAGGTAGGGCTGGATATCAGATCGCTGTAAAAACTTTTCCAGGTCCCGGCGTGCCTCGGCTTCTCTCAGCATCATGATCTGAATGCTGTAGTGACCGGGTTTTGCCTGCCCCAGCCACCGGGCGGCGGCAACCATTCTGGTCTCGGTTAAGGTGCTGGCCTGTGGCTGAATGATATGGGCAACTCTGTCACTTGATGCCGGAATTTCAATGTTCACCTGGATCGGACTGGTGTCTGTAATTTGCACCGGTGGGGATTCAATCACAGGTTTGACTGGTTCCTGATTGTGTTCGGAGGCGATTATATTTTCATTTACCTGTTCAGATAGATCACTCTCTGGTTCATCATCGAGCACAGCTTGTGCAGCTTGTGCAGCTTGTGCAGCTTGTGCAGCTTGTGCAGCTTGTGCAGCTTGT
>JAPHTU010000251.1 GCA_026196145.1 Gammaproteobacteria bacterium | reverse complement strand
TTCATCAAGTTGCGCCATTAAGAGGGTTTCATCACCTCGATAGAGGTGTCCGAGGCGTGCGCAATTGACGGTAACGACACCCAGTGAACCGGTTTGCTCGGCTGAACCAAAAAGACCATTGCCGCGTTTCAGTAGTTCACGCAGATCGAGTTGCAGGCGGCAACACATGGAACGGATCATATTGGGCTTGAGTTCGGAGTTGAGGAAATTCTGGAAGTAGGGAAGGCCATACTTGGATGTCATCTCGAACAGACGATCGGCATTCTCGGAATCCCAGATGAAGTCATCGGTGATGTTGTATGTCGGTATCGGGAAGGTAAAAACTCTTCCCTTGGCATCACCGGCCATCATGACTTCTATATAGGCGCGATTGATCAGATCCATCTCCTGCTGCAGGTCACCATAGGTAAAGGGTTGTTCCTTGCCGGCAATCACCGGTACCTGCTCTCTGAGGTCTTCCGGGCAGACCCAGTCAAAGGTCAGGTTGGTGAACGGTGTCTGCGTACCCCAGCGTGAAGGCACATTCAGGTTATAGATCAGTTCCTGAATCTGCTGGCGTACCTGCTCATAGCTCATATTGTCCTTGCGAATATAGGGTGCCAGGTAGGTATCAAAAGAGCTGAAGGCCTGTGCGCCTGCCCACTCGTTCTGCAGGGTGCCGAGGAAGTTCACGATCTGCCCGACGGCGGAAGACATGTGTTTTGGCGGGCCTGCTTCTACCCGGCCAGGGATTCCATTCAGTCCTTCATTTAATAGTGTTCGTAACGACCAGCCTGCACAGTAACCTGCCAGCATATCCAGGTCATGAATATGTACATCCCCTTCACGGTGCGCCTCGCCAATCTCGGGAGGGTAAACATGACTTAGCCAGTAATTGGCGATCATTTTGCCAGAGGTGTTCAATATCAGACCGCCGAGCGAGTATCCCTGGTTGGCATTGGCATTCACGCGCCAGTCAGACTTATCGAGATATTCATTCACGGAAGAGGACACATCGACCAGGGTGCGCTTGTCCTGCCTGAGTTTGTTGTGTTGTTCGCGGTAGACGATATAGGCACGCGCAGTCTTCATGTGGTTGGCTGAGATCAGAACCTGCTCAGCGATATCCTGCACGGATTCAATGTCGGGTATCTGGTTGTTACTAAATCGATGGCTTAATACCTTGATGACCTGTCGGGTCAGTAACTGCGCTTCCAGGCTGTCGTACTCACCAGTGGCCTGTCCCGCCTTGGTGAGGGCTTTTTCTATACGCTCCGCCTCAAATGCGGCCTCAGAGCCGCTTCGCTTTATGATGCGTTGCGGTAGTGTAAAAATGTCTTTAGTTAGTGGTGTACTCATTTATTATCTCCAGCATATTAGAATATGCTTCTATATCTAGTTATAACCCCCTCGCGAAAACACTATATGTAGTGGTTGGGCAGTAATATTTGACAATTGTCATGTTGACGTGGATTAACTTAAATTAAAAAAGCATATCGGCTGGTAAATCATTGAATGTGCCCGTGTCATTGGTGTGACTACACACAACTACGCTAAATAAGGGCTAATCAGAGTAGGAGTAAATAGTGCCCCATAATTAAGGGTGTTGTACCGGCATAGCGACAAGCGATACAGGGCATTTAGACGGGTACTGATAACGTAGAGTGTGCACAAAACCGCACAATGGAAGTCTGTGTCTAGCCCGGCAGGAAGGTACAGAACGGGATTCCAGTATATAAATCAGGAGTATTGATGTATGTCAATTATAACTTCACTTCGGGGGCCTATCATGCGCGTTCATGATGATAAATTGGCTAATTCAATAATAACCCGCTAGGAGGGAATAATGATGGCCCACATTAAAAAGCCCTGGATAACGGTCATTGCAGCGACAGTGATCAGTCTGGCCGCTGTTGGCACTGCCTGGTCGCAGGATTCACTGAAAGACGTGATGAAAAAACGTGGCTTGACAGAGAAAGACATACTGGCAGCTGCTAAAACCTATACTCCCAGCGGTGGCAGGGATGAATTTCTCGCATTCAGTTCAGGTGGCCAGAGTGGCCAGGTGATTGTCTACGGTATTCCGTCCATGCGCATTCTGAAGTATATCGGCGTATTCACCCCGGAGCCATGGCAGGGTTATGGTTTTGATGATGAGTCCAAGGCGGTACTGGCCCAGGGGCGCATTGATGGTAAAGACATTACCTTTGGTGATACCCATCACCCGGCGATTACCGAGACCAATGGTGAGACCGATGGTCGCTTCCTGTTTATCAACGACAAGGCCAATCCCCGTATTGCCCTGATTGATCTGCATGATTTTGAAACCAAGCAGATTGTTGTCAATCCATTCTTCAAGAGTGCGCATGGTGGTGCTTATGTAACGCCGAACTCCGAGTACATTATGGATCCGGCGCAATATGCGGCGCCATACGAAGATGAGTTTGTTCCCCTCGAAGAATTCAATGACAGATATCGTGGTGGTCTGACTTACTGGAAGTTCGATAATGAGAAGGGTCGTATTGATCCATCAAAATCTTTTACCTTTGAAATGGGACCTTATAGCCAGGATTTATCCGATGCGGGTAAGGGACCATCTTATGGCTGGGGTTTTACCAACTCTTTTTGTTCCGAGCGTTATGTTGGCGGTAACGAAAGAGGTCGCCCACCGTTTGAGGCGGGTTGTTCGTCCAAGGATACTGACTTCCTGCATATCACCAACTGGAAAAAAGCGGCAGAGTTAGTTGCAGCCGGTAAGGTTAAGAAATCGAAAGGCAGCTACCTGATCCCCATGGAGCAGGCGATTAAGGAAGAGTTGTTGTTCCTGATTCCTGAGCCCAAAAGCCCACACGGTGTTGATGTGACGCCAGACGGCAAGTTCCTGACAATTTCCGGCAAGCTGGACAGCCATACCTGGGTTTTCAGCTGGGACAAGATCAGCAAGGCCATCAAGAACAAGAAGTTTGAAGGCAAGGACGCATACGGTGTGCCGATTATTGCACTCAAGGATGCACTGCATAAATCTGTCAATGTAGGTTTGGGTCCACTGCATACACAATATGATTCCAAAAAATGTGTGGCCTATACTTCTATCTACGTAGACTCCATGATCACCAAGTGGGATTATTGTGAAGGCAAGGTGCTGGATCAGCTACCTATCCATTACAACGTGGGTCACCTGGTTGCCATGGAAGGTGAGACCATGAAGCCTAAGGGCAAGTATCTGGTGGCACTGAATAAACTGTCAATTGATCGCTTTAATCCGGTCGGTCCACTGCATCCACAGAACCACCAGTTGATCGATATCAGTGGTGAAAAAATGCAGTTGCTGTATGACATGCCATTGCCGCTGGGTGAGCCGCACTATGTGACCGCCATTAGCGCCGACAAGATCAAGCCTGGTGTACGTTACAAGTCTGGCTGGAACAGTCGTACTGATTCCCGTTCCAAGTATCGCACACGTGCTGGACGTGAAAAGACCGAGCGTAGCTGTGATGCCGGCGGCAAGTGCACCGTGCATGTATATGGCACCACCATTCGTTCACATATCACGCCTGAAATTATCGAAGTGGAAGAGGGCGATACAGTATCTCTGCACCTGACTAACCTGGAACGTGCGCAGGACGAGGTTCACGGCTTTGCGCTGAGTGGCCAGAATGTCCAGCTTTCCATTGAGCCGGGCAAGACAGCCTCTGCAACCTTTGTGGCAGACAAGGCCGGTGTTTATCCTTATTACTGCACCGAGTTCTGCTCCGCATTGCATCTGGAAATGCAGGGTTATCTGCTGGTGCAGCCGAAGGGTTACAAGGCCAAAGCAGGTGGTCTGAAGGCCGGCACTACCTATACCGAGGCGGACTATAAGAAGCAGGTAGAAACCAATGTTGCCACTCAAGAGGTTATTGATCAGGTTGTTGGTTTTATTACCAGCCATAACTACAAGGACTTCCCGACTGTAGTTGCCCTGGTTGAAGATGCGACTGACCAGCTCGGTTTTGCCAAGGGCGCGAAAGACAAGTCCGAAGCGGCAGCCAAGAAGAAAGACTGGAACAACGCAATGCTCTGGGCCAACCAGTGGTGGCAGTATCAGGTAAAGACTGCTGATATGGGCCTGCGTGCCAAGACGTTTCTGGAAGAAAACGGCGCGAAGAAGGTTAAATAAATCAATCTTTATTTCGCTGTAGTTTAGAGTCAATAGGGGCATGAAAATGCCCCTATTTTTATTAATCGGAAATATTTTGTGAAGGTATCTATTATGAAAGATGTACTGATAAAACCACTCCTTATTGGAGCAATCTCTGTCGCTGTTATGATGCCAGTATCCGCTGTTGCTGCTGATGGCGCAGCGCTATATAAAACCAAAACCTGTACGGCCTGCCATGGTGGTGATGGAAAGACACCTGTGATGCCTAGTTATCCAAAGATTGCGGGTCAGAATGCTGCCTATACGCTACAGCAGATGAAAGATATTAAAAGTGGCGCGCGTAGCAATGGCATGACCGCAGCAATGAAAGGTGTTATGCACCTGGTCAGTGATGCCGAAATGAAGGCACTGGCAGACTATATAGCGACCATGAAGCCCTGAGTCATTGATTTAATCTGGTTTACTCGATAACCGGAAGTCGGAGCGGTTTCTGCTGGTCCGGCTTTCGTCAACCCATTTTGAACTCTGTGTTGTGGGGATGATGCATGGTCAACAAACCCTTCCAATTCTGTTTTTCCCCTTCTGTTAAACACTTCACGATACTATTCGTGGCTATTATTCTATCCAGCCAGGTTTTTGCCGGTGAAGCAGCAACCGAACAGCAGGAACTGGATCTGGAATATGGGGAAGAAATTAATGAAACCTGTGCCGGTTGCCACGGCGTATATGGTCAGGGCAGCTTCGAGGGTGAATACCCCCGTATAGCGGGCCTGGATGCCGATTACATCGTAAAACAGCTGGATGATTTTAAACAACGCAAGCGTATCAATATACCCATGATACCGTTTGCCAATGACAGGGAACTGCCCGGTAACGACGTGCGCGTTATTGCCGAGTATCTGTCAAGAATCCAGCTGCCGACCAGGTTGCCGCCGGTCGATGAAGAAAACTTTGATGCGCTGGAGCGCCTGGAGGCGAGTAAAAAAGTCGTTAATATCGGAGAGCATCCCGGTAATATTGAGCGGGGAAAAAAAGCCTATTTGAAGGATTGTGCGGATTGCCACGCCAAGGACGGTTATGGCATCAAGAAGAAACGGGCGCCCCAGCTTGCCGGCCAGTATAGTGAGTATTTATTGCGACAGATCAAGCTCTATCGATCCGGTGAGCGGCTGCATGACGATGACCGGGACGATATTGAATTATTTAATGAAATAGATGACGCGATATTCGATGATATACTCGCCTTCCTGTCCACGCTGGATGATCAATAAGATCTGGCATATCAGTTGCATCAAACAAGCCTTGATATAGCTCAAACTCCTCCTGATTGAGGCATGATACCATCCCGAAAATTGCACTGACTGTAGCAGAATACAGGCAGATTTTTGAATGACTGGAGATTTGAACATGAATATTCGATTACTGGGTACCGCAATTATTACTGCTGCAGGACTGACATTTTCCGCGGCCTCTCTGGCTGGTTGGAATGAGGGTGGCGGCGAGCAGGAAGAGGCGATGAATCTCAAGCCTGACCTGGAAAATGGTATTGAGGTCTATGAAGTATGCGCGGCTTGTCACCTGACAGAGGGCTGGGGCAGACCAGATGGCACCTTCCCACAACTGGCAGGGCAGCATAAAGGCGTATTAATCAAGCAGTTAGCCGACATTCGTGCAAAGAATCGTGACAACCCAACCATGTACCCGTTCGCATTGCCCGAATCGATCGGTGATGCGCAGGCGCTGGCAGATGTTGTTGCCTATATCGAAAAATTACCAATGAACCCGGAAAACGGAAAAGGTGAGTGGGCCAAGGGCACACCGGAATACGCCCAGGGCGAAAAGCTGTACAAGGACAACTGCGTCAAGTGTCACGGCGAAAATGGTGAAGGTATACCGGAAAAATATTACCCACGCATCGAGGGGCAGCACTACAAGTACATGTTGCGTCAGTTTGAGTGGATTCGTGATGGCAAGCGTCGTAATGCCAATCCGGACATGGTGAAGCAGATCAAGTCTTTCTCTGACAAGGATATGCAAATGGTCATCAACTGGGTTTCCCGTACGCCTGTACCGAAAGAAGACCTGGCGCCATCCGCAGACTGGATTAACCCGGATTTCGACTGATCAATAAACCCCTGCGCCGTCGCTGGCATTATTCATGCCAGTGACCGGTTCTGGCGGCACAGGCATCACTGCTATGAGTAATAAAAGATTAATAGTCTCGAATGTCCTGGTGGGTATATCCATTGTCCTGCTGGCCGCAATCTATTACGCGCCGGTATGGTGGGTTTCCCTGACCGCGCCTAACTACCCGCCGGAGGCATTTCCCGATGGCGTGCGCATTCATTTTCACATGACGGGTGTGTTCAATGGTTGCGAGAAAATTGAAAAGGTAGAGATTGTTGAGACCGAGGCACTGGATTGCGTCCACGAAATGGACACCATAAACCACTATGTCGGTATGTACCCGATTGCCTCGGGCGGTGTGATTGAAAAGGCCTTGTCGCCGTTTTTGATGTCGATGCTGGCGGTGATGCTGGTCGGTTTTATGTTTAACAATCCGAATATCAGGACGGCGGTTCTGTCGGTTGGCTTTGCCTTGCTTGTCGTCTGGATGTCCATGACATGGTATGGCGATGATGGTTTGAATTATCAAAGTACAGACTATCTGCAAGGCCTGGTGACTTCGCTTGATCAGGATGCCAGTGCAGAAGAAGACCTGTCACCGGGTGCAGCCCTGATTGCTCGTATGAAGGCTTCGTTGGCTGCCAGTGGAGTGGAAGTGAAGGAAGATAAGCAGGAAGCCAGCGGTCCGGTCAGCGAGAAAATGCAGAGTATTGAAAGTCTGAAGGCAAGTTTTGAAGTTGACCAGAAACGCATGTCGCCGGATGAAAAACAGGAATGGAATGGCAGTAATGCCCAGATGATGGCCTGGCACTACGGAAAAAATCTTGCCCGCTATTTTAACGAACCAGACAAGATCAAGCCGATGGTGGAAAAGATGACGCTGGCGTCCGATATTGTTATCGGGCTGATTATCGGTGCAATGTTATTACTGATCTTTGGCGCCAGAAAGAACGGTAGTTTGCTGTACTGGTTGTTGATTGTTCCGGCTATCCTGTTGCCGGTATTCTTTATTATCGATTATTCAGCCTGGTTGTGGTGGTATGGGCATAGCATGAACGATATGGGTGCGTTTTCTGTCAAGGCGTTCATGCCGACGGTATTTGGTGACGGCAAGGTGGCGCAATTTACAACGCACTCCTATCCTTATATCGGTTTTGGTTATATGGTGGCGTCATCCATTTGTCTGATCATTGCCGCAAACCAGCGGTATAAACACTTCAAATTCGGTGATTAATCAGTCATGAACAGTTGGCCGACTAAACTGGCCGTTCTGCTATTGTTCCTGTTACCACAGTCCCTGTTCGCGGCAGAATATCCGGCGTTGCAGCCTTTGATAGATAAAGCAGAGGAAGGTGCAACCCTGGTTATTCCACCGGGCATATATTCAGGCCCGGTTGTGCTTGAACAGCCAATAACACTGGACGGGCAGGACCAGGTCACCATAGATGCAGGCGGCAAGGGTAGTGTGATTGTTCTGAATACGGATAATGCGACAGTCCGTAACCTGCGTTTGACAAATTCCGGCGAGTCTCACAACGATATTGATTCCGGTATTCAGGTTCGCGGCAACTTTAATGTCATTCAGGATAATGTGATCGATAACACACTGTTTGGCGTTGATCTACAGCAGTCAGAAAATAATATCGTCAGAAGAAATCGAATCAGCTCGAAACCCCTTGAGTTAGGTCAGCGGGGCGATGCCGTACGTTTATGGTATAGCTTTAACAACAAGATCACGGACAATATCATTACTGACTCACGAGATACCGTTGTTTGGTATTCGGAGGGTAACGAGATCCTGAGAAATACAGCTTCAAACAGCCGCTACTCACTGCACTTCATGTATTCCCGCTATAACCTGGTAGAAGATAATCGCTACTTCAATAATACGGTCGGTATCTTTCTGATGTATAGCGATAGCGTGGTTGTGCGTAATAATTACATTGCACATGCAGCAGGCCCAACCGGAGTCGGTATTGGTTTTAAGGAAACTTCTGATCTGACAATTGAAGGCAACCAGGTGTTGTATTGTGCCAGTGGTATATATCTGGATATCTCTCCATTTCAACCGGATACAACGAACCGTTTCAATAATAATCTGTTTGCCTACAATGGCATCGGTGTGCGGTTTTTAAATGACTGGCGTGGCAATATATTCAAGCAGAACCGTTTCGTCGATAACCTGACACAGGTGATGGTCTCCAGTGGGCGCACGGCAAATAACAATGTGTGGGAAGGTAACTACTGGAGTGATTATGAGGGTTTTGATGAAGATCATGACGGGGTCGGTGACTCACCCTACAAGCTGTACACCTACGCAGATCGTCTATGGAGAGATGAGCCCTATGCACAGTTTTTTAAAGGCTCGCCTATGCTCGAGGTTCTGGACTTTCTGGAGAGACTGGCACCATTTACCGAGCCTGATCTGCTGGTGAAGGATGCTATGCCTTACAGCAAGGCAGAAGAGATCAAGGTTGCTGTCCATCAGGAGCCGGTACAGGAAAAAGACTCATTGATGTTGTTGAGAGAGAGACTGGGAAGATGAAAAATAAACCACGCTTAAGCCGAAGTGAAAAGGCGCGGCGCCAGTTCCTGCGTACCATCGGTCTGGGTGTGGGGGTCGTGGGTTTTTCATTACTGGGTTTCGTACCGGTGCTTGGCCGCTGGTCTGAACGCGTCAGGCCCCCCGGCGCACTGAAAGAACAGGAGTTCCTTGCCTCGTGTATCAAATGTGGTCAATGCGTTCAGGTATGTCCGGTCAATGCCATTAACCTGGCGAATCTTGAAGACGGTTTTGGAATTGGTGCGCCTTATATTGATACACGCGCACAGGCCTGTGACTTTTCCTGTGATGGCCTGCAGTGTGTATTGGCCTGTCCCACTGGCGCCCTGACGCATGAAATAAATTATTCACATGAGTCGGATATGGCGATTGCAAAAGTCGTGGGTGAAGGGCGTTGCCTCGCGGTGCAGGGTAAGGGCTTCAAAGGCCAGGTTCGTGGGCCGGATTATACCGGCAAGCTACGATATGACGAGATCGATCGATGGAATCCAATTCCTGTCAGCGAGCATCCCTATGATCTGGAACTGTGTGACCTGTGTGTGCGTCAATGTCCGATCGAGATTCGTATCTCGCAATGTGATGCCGGTAAACCGCCATCTGGTGATGAGAACCAGTGTCCACCACAACATGCCATCAGGCTGGAGCCGGTCAATAGCGATAACGGGACTGTTAGCATGCGGCCGGTCATTCTGGATGGTTGCGTTGGCTGCGGGGTTTGCGACATGATTTGTCCGGTAGATGAGTCGGTCTTTGAAATGGATAGCAGTGACAGCAGGTGGGTAAGCGTATGAACAAGCTGTTCGAATCATTGACGGTCATGCTTGGCAAGGATCCCAAGAGACCAACTAAAGAAGATTTTACCGAACAAGCGATTGCGCTCCATAAAGTACAACGCGGGGATAAAGATCGTATTGCCCATATCCATGCCGAAATCGCACATAAAAAAGCCAATAAAATACCGGAGAAATGGCGTCGTCGTCGCTGGGCAGTATTGATTGCGGCCAATCTGCTTTTTGTGCTCTCTTACAAACTCGATATCCAGGTACTTGAAGGTGCGCTGACGGCCTCACGTTTTGTAGGATTTCATATGGCAGACCTGAACTCGGCACTACAGGTTATGCTTGCCTACAAGCAAGTGCTGATTAATTTATTGATTGGCACCGTAACGGTACTGATTTTCTGGTGGCTGCTTGGGGGGAGAACCTTTTGTTCCTGGGTGTGCCCGTATCATCTGCTGGCGGAATGGGCAGAAATACTGCATGTAAAGCTGGCGGAAAAGAAGCTGGTGACAGATCACCCGTTTGATCGCAGGGGGCGTACCGTTTTCTGGATCGTATTTGCCATACTGGCAATCGTAACCGGATACACCGTTTTTGAGACAATTTCACCGACAGGCATACTGAGCCGTGCGCTGATATATGGTCCCGGTATTGCGATGGTCTGGGTGGCAACCCTGCTGTTGTTTGAAATATTTTATTCCCGTCGGGCCTGGTGTCGTTATGCCTGTCCTATTGGCCTGACCTATGGTCTGGTTGGCGCGACTTCGCCCCTGAAGGTAACTTATGATCTGAATACCTGCTTCCATGAAGCAGAATGCCAAAAGGTATGCGAGGTGCCGCATGTCCTGGACCTGGTGGTGAAGGGGAGGGCGACTGATGTTTATTTGAACGTCGGCGCCGATTGCACACACTGTGGCCGCTGTGTTGATGCCTGTCCCACGGGTTCACTTAACCTTGAATTTAAAGGATTAGGTGAACTACTGTAGTGCACCGGCCAGACAGAAGATCCATATATGATTAATTTTCAACAAGTTTCCAAGCGATTTCGCCGTAATGATGTACTGAGCGATATCAACCTCGAAATCGGTACCGGTGATCGAGTTGCGCTGGTGGGTTCAAATGGCGCGGGTAAAACCACATTGATACGCTGCCTACTCGGAGAATATAAATGTAAGGGAGAAATAAGTGTTGATGGGGATAACCCTCGCCAACACCGTACCACCGTACTTAAGAAAATTGGTTTTGTGCCTCAATTGCC